>JAEXXN010000325.1 GCA_023405875.1 Bacillota bacterium
GCTATGGACAATGGATTGAGTATGGCTTCGAAGACCTGCTAAAGTCTATTGCCATTGCCCATTACCTGACAAATAGAAAAATAGTGGATATCCACTATTTTTCTATTTGTCAATTATTGCAAACAGCAACTCTCCTGAGGCGGCCAGGTCTTCTCCCACGTAGGCAGCAGCTTTTGCCACGCCTATTCCTCTTTTGAACTTGAGCATCTCCACTTCCATCCTGAGCGTATCCCCCGGCACCACCTGCCTTCTGAACCTCAGTCCGTCAATTCCCGTAAACACTGCCAGTTTGCCTTTGTGCTCCTCCATTCCAAGTATGGAAACAGCTCCTACCTGGGCCATTGCTTCAACAATAAGCACTCCCGGCATTATCGGATTCCCGGGGAAGTGTCCCTGGAAAAACGGCTCGTTGACTGTGACATTCTTGATCCCTACAGCCTTTTTCCCGTATTCTATATCAATTATCTTATCCACCAACAGGAATGGATACCTGTGGGGTATTATTCCCTGGATCTCAACATTACTTAACATCCTTCTCCTCGCTTTCCTTGTTCATATTCTTTGAAAGCTGCCGGTAAAGTATATCTGCAAGTCCTATCCCATTATTTTTGGAAGCTTCCTCCGAATACTTTTCATACAGCATATCTTCATACATTTCTTCAGCATAGCCGCCGCCAAAAAGCTCACTTTTCTGGATTGTGCTGCGCATCTGCTTGAACATCATATTTACGAATACCGACTCCAGCTCACTGCATGCCTTTTTCAGCTTCTTCTCATCCTTATCCCGGACAGCCTTCTCCAGTGCGCTCTCAAATTCTCCCTGTTTGGCTTCCTGGGCCTTTTCCTTTATATTGCTGTAATCAATTATATTATTGCCGGTACCGATTGAATCTATCATAATATGCACCTCATTAAAGTATCGGGTTTGCGGTACGGGCGATTCATAAACCGCCACTAAATTCGGAGTGCATTAAATGCATTCCCTGCGCCCATTGAACCTTTCATTGTTATCTTCTCAGGTTATTTGCCATTTGAAGCATGTCATCGGCTGCCTGTATGGTTTTGGAGTTCATCTCATATGATCTCTGCGCCTGGATAAGCTTTACCATCTCTTCGACTATCTGTACGTTGGAATATTCAAGATAACCCAGAAGTATTTCTCCTCCCGTACCGTCGTTCTGAGTGTCAAAGGCTTCACCGCTGGCTGATGTGGTTATATACAGGTTTTTGCCTATGCTTTCGAGGCCTGCTGGATTGACAAAGGTGGATATCGAAAGATTTCCAAGCTCTTCAATAGTTCCATCCTCTCTCTTTACCGTGATGAGTCCCCTTGAGTCTATAATTACATCATTGACATCCGCACCCAGCTCGATATTGCCGTTATCCCCCTGAACATAATAGCCCTCTGAGGTTACCAGATTGAAGTTCTCTCCGTCCGGCGATATCTTGAAGCTGCCATCCTTTGTATAATATTCCTGGCCTTCAGGCCCGAGCACCTTGAAGAAGCCTAAGCCGTTAATGGCCAGATCATATGGATTATCGGTGGCGTCAAGGCTTCCCGTAGTAAAGAATTTTACTGACGCAGCCGTCATGACCCCATGGCCTACCTGCAGATTGACCGGCTTGCCCTGTCCATCCTTTACCATGCCTCTTTCTATTGTCTCATAAAGGAGATCCTTGAATTCCATTCTGGATTTCTTGTATGCAACTGAATTTACATTTGCCATATTGTTGGAAATGTTGTCAACATTAAGCTGCTGAGCAAGCATTCCTGTACTTGCAGTCCAAAGTGCCCTCATCATGATTTATTCCCCCTATACTCTCCCAATATTGTTAACAGCCTTTTCCAGAAGTCCGTCATGTATCGTTATCAGCTTCTGATTTGCCTCATATGTCCGCATCATAGTCATCATTTCAACCATTTCTTTTACAGAGTTGACATTGGAGCCTTCGATAAAGCCCTGCTGTACATTTACCTCTGCCGTCGCAGGGACTTCCTCAACGCCTTCCTCAATTCTGACAAGGCCGTTTCCCTCTTTCCGCAGGATGCTGTAATCGTCAAATCCCGCAAGCTTAAGCCTGTCTACCAATTGCTCATCCTTGTACACTTCACCGTTTTCTTTCACAAGCATATTACCGCTGTCAACCTTTATGTATCCATTTTCTCCAAGGATCATATAGCCTTCCTTTGTAACCAGATAACCTTCAGAATCCTTTGTAAACTCTCCGTTTCTTGTATACCGTTCCCCCGCAGGCGTCTCTATACTGAAGAAGCCCTTGCCCCGGAGAGCCAGGTCAAAGCTGTTCTCTGTGGGCTGCAGCTGCCCCTGCTCATAATTTGTAACTACCTCGCTGCTGTGAATGCCATAGCTCAGATGTCCCAGTACATTCAACGGATTTGATACCTTCAGCCTGTCTACCGCCGTACCTCCCGCCAGTACCTGGCCTGTGCGGTCCACCGTTACATCCCCGCCGCCTGTGTTGATACGTCCGTTCTGACCCAATATGTAATTTCCCTGCGGTGTCACAAGGAAGCCTTCTTCATTTACATTGAAGCCTATACTTTTGCTTTTGCTCAATCCCAGGGGAGTCTCTACATTAAAATAACCGGAAGAAGTACTTGCAGTATATCCATCACTGCTGCTCCCGCTTTCTATCCCGGTTCCTGGAGCTCTGCTGCTTAAAATATCCCTGTCGATCCTGCTGTTTATCTTTGATACCAGTATCTCCGGAAAGTTCTGGGTCAGCATTTCATCCTTCTTATAGCCTGTGGTATTTACATTTGCCATATTGTTGGCTATAACATCTATTCTTTTTGACTCAGAAACCGCAGCGGATGCTGATATGTAAAGTCCTCTTATCATATTATCACCTACAAAAGCTTAATTTTACCTACATGATTGTTATCGGCTGGATAGCGGCCGGACTTTAGCGATAGAGGAATAATAAATATGTAATATTGTGGTTGAATTGTAATCTGTGAAGTATTTCGGAACACATGGAATGCGTTCCCTACGGGCTGCACTGCCCCATTCACGAAAAAAGACAACCTTTCGGTTGTCGATTTTTAATAGTTCAAGGTTATTATCTTCCTGTTTGAATTTATGTCGGCATCCTCCAGCATGTCTATATGCTCCAGGGACTTTCCTGTTCCGATAGCCACGCAGGATATTGCATCCTGGGCTACATAGACCGGAATGCCTGTCCTTTTGCTTATAAGCTTGTCAAGACCATTCAGGAGTGAGCCTCCCCCTGTCATGACAATACCTCTGTCGCTTATATCCGCAGAAAGCTCCGGTGGTGTTCTCTCAAGCACCGAATGTACTGCATCTGCAATAGCAGAAACCGGCTCCGAGAGGGCTTCCAGCATTTCATCCGAGCTTACCTCTATGGTTTTGGGAAGGCCTGATATAAGATTTCTTCCCCTGACTTCAACCTTGATCTGGTCTTCTCTCGGAAATGCTGTCCCCACATTTATCTTCAACTCTTCAGCGGTTCTTTCACCGACCATGATGTTATGCTTCTTTCTCATATACCTTACGATAGCTTCGTCAAACTTGTCCCCTGCAATTTTGATGGAGGTCGATACAACTATGCCCCCAAGGGATATTACCGCTATATCGGTAGTTCCGCCCCCAATGTCTATTACCATATTGCCGCTCGCCTTTGCTATGTCCAGGCCGGCTCCAATAGCAGCCGCTATCGGTTCTTCAATAAGCCTGGTGGTTCTGGCGCCTGCATTATTGGCAGCATCTATTACCGCCCTCTTTTCAACCTCTGTAACTCCGCTGGGCACACATACTACCATTCTGGGCTTGAATACCCTTCTTCTTCCGATTGCCTTGTCAATAAAATACCTGAGCATTTTCTCTGTGACATCGTAATCAGAAATAACACCCTCTCTGAGGGGCCTTATTGCAACTATATTGCCGGGTGTTCTGCCGAGCATAAGCCTTGCATCTTCACCAACAGCCAATATTTTGTTTGTATTTCTGTCTATTGCAACAACTGATGGTTCTCTCAGCACAATACCTTTACCTTTCATGTATACCAAAACGCTAGCCGTCCCCAGGTCGATGCCAATGTCTTGTCCTCCGAACATTTCCATACCTCCATAATACTTCTATTACAATTTTTAATGCACAAAAACAAATAATCGCCAGACTATACTGAACGCGCCTAAGCTGTTACGTCAGAGCATGGGGCGAATTCAATGAAATCATGGAAATATTTACGCGAAATACGAATTCATATATGTAAAATGCTTTTCGCAAAATATACAATGTGTACAATCAATTTATTATTCTATACAAAAATCAAAATTCCTGCACAATTTGCTT
>JAEXXN010000341.1 GCA_023405875.1 Bacillota bacterium
CTTCTGCTCCATGCCTCGCAAGACGTTCTCTCGGTCTTTCCTCCTGGGGAAGCTCCTTGATTGTCGCATGACCATCCTGAATCTTCATACCGTATACCTCCAGCTGTTAAATAAGTTCCACACCGAAATGCTTTAACATTTTCCCAAGCCTGAATAGGGGAAGTCCTACAACGTTAAAATAGTCCCCTTCAATTCCCTCGACAAACAACGAACCTATTCCCTGGATAGCATAAGCTCCTGCCTTATCCAGAGGTTCCCCGGTATCTATATAGGATTGGATTTCATTGCTGCTCAGTTCCTTCATCTTCACTCTGGTACTTTCATATCCTGTCAGGCTTTCACCGGTCGCTGTATTTATAATGCAGAGACCTGACAGAACGGTGTGCTCCTTACCGCCCAGCTTACACAGCATATCAACGGCATCCTGCCTGCTTCCCGGCTTGCCCATGATTTCATCAAGGTATACAATTGTATCGGAGCCGATTACCAGTGCTTCGCCCCGAATTGTCGAAGCCACATCCTTTGCCTTCATGTAAGCAAAATGTTCGACCATTTCAGCCGGCGGCAGCCCAATTATCTGCTCTTCAAATTTAGACGGTATTATCTCAAAAACTACTCCGACCTGCGACAATAATTCCTTTCTCCTGGGTGAATTCGAAGCCAATACTATTCTCATATGTCTCCCCTATCTGACAATGCACTGTTTCTAAAGCTTTCTGTATAAATAAATGGCAATGACAATGCCTAATATGCTGAACATGTTAATATTGAAGTCGAGACCAAAGGTAAGCCTGAGTACGTTAAAATCCCACTCATGTGTTGAAACACCCAGGTTATATCCATATTTGAGTATCGGCAGGTATTTACCCAAAAGCTCGCCTAAAAAGCCGCCGACAACCAGGCCGCACATTATCATAAGAAACATGATCCAGCCATTTCTTCCACTATCTCTTCTCAACACATTCATCTCCTTTATTATTACTAGTAAACCGCCTTTATATTTAAGAAGTCTGCAGTTTACTCCCAATACCTCCCCCGGTGTGTTTTATAACGCATCAACAGAAAAATTTTCTTTCCTTTACGCGTTTCAATGGGGCGGGAGATATGCTCACCGCCTGTTAAACAAATGATGCGGTACCCGCCACCTATAGAGGTGGGGAAATCTGTCGCCTCGTTATAGTGCAAAATGCCGATAGTTCTTTATGTATCATATATTCCCAAGTATAATATTACCTTCAAGCATTAGTTTAACATTTTAAAAACCATACTTCAACTTTTTTGGAATTCATTTGACATCCAATAATCGACAATTTATATAATAGTTCTTACCCGTTATAAAAAGGAATTGGCGTTTATTTGCCAATTCCTTTTCAATACCGCTGCTATTTCATCTCGATAGCATACTTAGGACACTTTACCGAGCACTGGCTGCAGCCGACACACTTGTCGTCGAGCACCCTGTGCTTGTTTTTCAGCTCACCCTCGATCGCCTCGAAATTACAATGCTTTTTACATATTGTACAGCCTATGCACTTGTCCTCATTTATAAAGGCTTTCCTCCGGTCTGCGAAATTTGCGTATATGGTTTTTGTAGGACAGACCTCCGCACACATCATACAGTTGACGCACTTGTCATAATTTATCCTTGCAACATTGTTTTTGACATGTATTGCATCAAACTTACATGCTTTCACACATTTTTGGCAGGCAATGCAGCCAAGCTTGCAAACCTCCATTACGGCCTTGCCCTTTTCAAGGCTGCTGCACAGTACTCTGACCTGCTTTGATACCGGAACAAGCTCTATGATTCCTTTTGGACATACTGCGATACATTTTTGGCAGGCGGTGCACTTCTTTTCATCCACAACCGCAACACCGTCTACTATGTGGATAGCATCAAAGGGGCATTCTCTGACGCAGGTACCAAGTCCTGTACAGCCGTAACGGCAGCTCTTTGAACCTCCGGCCAGCATTTCGGCAGCCTTGCAGTCCTCTATTCCCTGGTACTCATATTTTTCTTTTGCATTATTGTTGTCTCCGCAGCAAATTACCCTTGCAACCTGACGTTCCACACTACCTGCTTCAACACCCATGATCTCTGCTATTTTAACTGCCAGCTCAGCTCCTCCTACCGGACAGGCCGATATAGGCGCCTCACCCTTTGCTATAGCCTCTGCCAGGGCGTCGCAGCCTGCGTAACCGCAGCCGCCGCAGTTGGCACCGGGTAATACATTTCTGACATCTGTAACCTTCGGATCTGCTTCGACAGCAAATTTCTTCGATGCATATGCCAGCACGATGCCGAAAAATACTGCGATCCCCCCCAAAACAATGACAGGCCAGATTATATTATTAATCAAGGTAGTCACCTCTACTTTCTATATTAACCTACAGCAATAACTACAGCAATCCACTGAGTAAGCCGCTGAAGCCGAGAAACGCAATTGAAAACAGGCTGGCTGCCAGCATTGCTATCGGGAAGCCATCCAGGGCTTTCGGAGTAGGTGCAAACTCAAGTCTTTCTCTTACACCTGCAAAGAGCACAATGGCCAGTGTGAAGCTAAGGCCTCCGGCTACGCCGTTTACAAGGGTTTCAATGAGATTATAATTACTCTGGATATTCAATATGGCAACACCAAGCACCGCACAGTTGGTAGTTATAAGAGGCAGATACACACCCAATGCCTGATACAGCGTCGGACTTGTCTTTTTTATTACCATTTCAACAAACTGGACAAGTCCGGCAATAACAAGTATGAAGGCTATTGTCTGCATATATCCTATTCCAAGGGGTATGAGTATAAGATATTGAACCATCCAGCATATGACCGAAGCAAGTCCCATAACGAAAGTAACCGCCAAGCTCATTCCTACAGCTGTCTCTACCTTCTTTGACACTCCCAGGAATGGACATATGCCAAGGAACCTGGAAAGGACAAAGTTGTTTATAAATATAGCACTTATTATAATTAATCCAAGTCTCATCGCTCTCCTCCTCAGCTCTTTTTCAAGCTCATCAGCTTGTTAAATGCAGCAATTGAAAGTCCGAACACAAGGAAACCGCCGGGGGGCAGTATCATTATCAATGCCGGCTCAAATCCCGCTCCGAATAATTGTATTCCCAGGAATGTGCCGGCTCCGAGAATTTCCCTTACCGAGCTTATTACCGTGAGAGCCACTGTAAAGCCCAGACCCATCCCTATTCCATCCATAACGGAATTCAAGGGAGGGTTCTTTGCTGCAAAAGCTTCTGCTCTGGCCAGTATTATGCAGTTAACAACTATAAGGGGGATGAATATTCCAAGCTGTTTGTCCAGTTCAGGTGAATACGCCTGTATCAGCATCTGAACTACTGTAGTAAAGGTGGCAATAA
>JAEXXN010000421.1 GCA_023405875.1 Bacillota bacterium
ATTTCCAATATTCTATCCTTGAAGGCTGCAACTGCACCTTCTTTTTTTATGCCGTGGGGAAGAGGAATAATATGGTCATTTCCTGAGGGATCTCCCTTTATGGTTATATGGCTGGAGGCAATAGCTATCTTGATCTCCTTCTCGTCTATACCTTCCGGTATAATAGCCCTCACAACCACAAAGCCATGTATCTCAAACAACTGGGGGTTCAGGCTGTTCTGTATTTCTGAAGCAGCTTCCTCGTTGATTATAGGTCCGATGTCGGGGCTACTGTACGTCGGATTTTTGAAATATTGGGATAACGGGTTTGCCAGGGACTGTGCCAAAGGCGCGAGAATAGCCTGAGTCAGAGGATTTGCCACAGACTGCATAAGAAGCTCCTGGATCACCCCCGGCAGCTCAGCTGTATCGCCCTTTGTAAGTATATCCCTGAGTTTAGCGGCTGTTCTGGCAGGATCATTGTATTGGCCTGCTGTGCTCAAATCAATCACTTCCTTTAATAGTCTTATCTGTGCTTGGAATGCCTGGATTCCTTTTTCTCACTTTCGAATAAATTTTCTGAAGCCAATTTCCTGACCCATTCAGGAATATCATTTGTATCGGATTTATTCAGCATATCTATCATATTTGTGTCTTTAAGCACTGAGCATAGCTCTGAAATATCATTGTTGTCACCAGTAATTGAGCCGAAGCCCTGGTTCTTCTTTGAAAAGCTCTGAAAGCCGACAGGAAGGTTGTTGCCGAGATTTATACAGGAAGCTCCTTCTACCGAACCTATGCGAATATTCCCTATAAAAAAAATAGGAGATAGATTATCCATTATGAATCCTCCTTTTCTCTGCGGCTTTTTTTATTTTTATTGTTTTTGCTGCTATCGCTTGGGGGTTTGCCGGGAGGCTTTTCTGAATCAAAGTTATTGCCGATATTCAGAGTACCGCTCAGCTCCTTGATATCCAGGGCATCAAGGCGGAATATCATATTTTCCAGCTGCTGTACCTCCAGCTTTTCTACATTGATATGATATTCCGGTTTGCTTTTAAGCTTTTCCACTTCTTCCTCAATTACAGTTATCTTCTTGAGGATCTCCCTAAGTAAGAGGCTATCACAGTCATTATCCTTATGCTTTCCTTTCAACTCTCATTCCGCCTCTCATAGCAGCGGTGTACTACTTTTCTTCCCAGCGAGGCCTTATTACGGCACTTTGATTGTTGATTGAGCTGTTGTTGTCACCCTGAAGGGTTCCGAAGCCATCATCAATCCTGGTGCTGGCTCTCCATTTCACTTGCAGATTGTTACCGGTGAATACTCCCGAGGATTCTGAAAGTTCATCTATTATGAGGTCTCCGAATTCTATCCTGACCATATATGCTTCACCCTCCGATTTTTTTTTCAACAAGCTTCCTGAAATACTCCAGCACTTCACTGCTGCTTTCAGCGTCAGTCACCACATTACATGGGTTTTCCAGGACATTCTCATCGCCCTGGACAATGCCGAACCCAAACTGTTCATTATCTTCAGAGCTCCAGAGATATTGTGTGTTATACCCGGCAAATACTCCTGCTCCGGAAGTTATTGAATTGATCCGTATATTGTTGAAGGATATACCCTCAGGCAGCTTGGCATCGGGCATCTGTACCACCTCTTAAAACTGAAATTAATCTGCGCGTTATATACTATTTTATGAATTGCCTGATATTTCAGTGCTATATATTTCGATAAAAAACATTTAAAGTGTTAATTCGGATTTCGCGAAATATTTCCTTGACTTCACAGAATTTGCGCCATACACGGGAGGAATACCATAAGCGCGTTCTATATTATACAAGCTTCTAAACATGTTTCTTTTTTCTGTGGCAGCCATAGATTTTTATGTTGTCCTTCAGTTCTTTGCCGGCAGGCTGCTTGACACCGTTATAATTGCTGGTTATGATCGGCGTATCTATTACGTCATTATCCATGAATATATTGACTCCGCGGCTTACAATGTTGCCGTTGCCCAGAATTGCACCAAAGCCGCACTTGTTGTTGCTGTTTGAATTCCAATTATTCTGGAGATTACTGCCTACAAAGATACCGGAGTTGGTATCGATCGAATTCACAAGAATGCTGTTAAAGGATACCGTATTGTCCTGAGGCATCGGGATCACATCCTATGCTTGAGCAGTGGGGCCTGTTACGTCGTTATCCATTATCGGGGTGTCTACGATATCGTTATCGGTTATCAAGGTCAAATTTGCTGAAATCACATTTGCAGCGCCTACAACAGTGCTTATGGAGCTGGTGACCTTATGATTGGAATCCCAGCTTGAGGCTGCGGTATCACCTACAAAAACACCTGCGCCGGTTTTGATGCTGTTTACTGCGATACAGTTGAAAATTATGATTTCTGGCATATAAACACCCCTTTCCAAGGGATAGTATTTCTCTCATATATACTATGCTGATATTTCTGCATCTGCCACATAGATAGATAGAACAATCCGAAGGGCATTTGAATATAATGTAATACTCCGCCAATTAAACGATGCCAATCTTTGCGGTCTTTTTGCCGCAATGCTGCGTTGCCGTCAGTCGCAATATACGCATATTACTCCCTCCGACGTCTTGCCTTGTGGCAAAAATCCACGCAAATCTTTGGCAAGGTTTAGTCGGCGGAGCATTAGCAGTGCATTCTAGTCTATGAATATTTTGGAAGGATGTAGTGATATATGAGTGTTGTGAAAAATCCTGTTTGTATATCTGCAAGGCGGGTGGCTGCAAAGGATAATATGGTCAAAATCGACTATCCTATAGTGAAGAACATGAAAAATCAGACTGTACAGCATAGAATAAACAGGTCGATAGTAAAACTGGTGGATGAATTAATGAGGGAACAGGGGTATTATGATTATGATGAGGATCAGAAGTTTGAAATGCTGGGCTGGTTTGAAATCAAAAACAACCAGAGGGGCATTCTTAGCCTTACCATCGGAAATTATAACTACCCTTATCACGCTGCCCACGGTATGACGATCATAAAGGCAATAACCTTTGACATCGGCAGCGGCGACAGCTATGAGCTTGAGGACCTGTTCAAGCCCGGGTCGGATTATGTAAAGGTACTCTCAGACATTGTAGCCCAGCAGATAAAAGACAGGAATATCGACCTTCTGGGTGAATTCGAGGGGATAAAGCCGGATCAGGACTTCTATATAGCCGACAAGTCCCTGGTGCTCTTTTTCCAGCTCTATGAGATCACCCCCTACTACATGGGCCTGCAATAC
>JAEXXN010000422.1 GCA_023405875.1 Bacillota bacterium
AAGGCTGTGGGAGAAATTCCTTCCCGATGTGATTGTCGACAACCACGGTGTACCGACTCATGAATGGGACCAGCAGTTCTCAGGTTATACCTCCCCCTCTTATAAAGGCTTTTGGCTTCCCAGGTCTTTGTTATATGGATGCTATTGGAGGATTACCGATGATGCTTATAAGGGTAATTTTACAGTGAATAAGAAAATCGAAGAGGTAATAGCGGATGCATTTACTAAAGATGATGAAATTACTATGTGGAATAAGGAGTGGATGTCCAGGTTTGAAAAATATGCTCACATATGGATGCCCAAACAGTTTCCTGCCGATTACTACAGGGATATGATCAATTATTGGATTCCCTTTGAATTTGACCCAAACCACCGTTATCCTTCAATCCGGTTCCCTTGGATTACAACGGTGGCATATACAAGCGAGGTTGCAGATGAAACAGCACATGGCGCATATTTGAACCTTTGCGCAAGAGCGCATGTAACGCATGATGAAGCAGTACTGGACATGCTGATGAATTGTAAATGCTTATTTGAAAGCAGGTGCGATATATCAGAAAACAAAATTTCAATAAGCCATGTCAGACAAAGGCCGGTCCTTGTCTGATACGGCTTTGAAATAAAAATTTATAAAGGAGGAAAGGAAATGGAACTAATTAAATTATTAGGAATTTTGATCGTAATTATCGGTTTTGCACTAAAAAAAGATTCGATTTTGATTATCCTATGTGCGGCTGTAGTGACAGCGCTGGTGGGAGGGCTTGGTATTACCGGTCTTCTTGAAACTCTGGGAACGTCTTTTGTTTCCAACAGGGCAATGGCAATATTCATATTGATTATGCTGGTAACAGGAACCTTGGAAAGAAACGGCTTGAAAGAAGCGGCTGCAAGTCTCATAGGAAGAGTAAAGGGAGCATCCCCGGGAAAAATTATCGGTGCATACGGTATTATGAGAGGTATATTTGCCGCTTTTAATGTAAGCTTTGGAGGCGTTGCAGGTTTTGTAAGACCCATCATCATGCCGATGACAACCGGCGCTATTGAGGCATCAGGAAAAAAAGTAAATGAAAAATATCTGGAAGAGATCAAAGGAATGTCGTCAGGTATGGAGAATATTGCATGGTTCTTCTGGCAGGTATTGTTTGTCGGCGGGGCCGGAGGCCTGCTTGTACAGTCTACATTGGCTCCTCTCGGTTATAATGTTGAACTGATAGACCTGGTAAAGGTGGAAATTCCCGTAGCCCTTGTTGCATTGCTGGTAGCTATTGTTTACTACAATTTTAGGGACAAAAAACTTATCAAGAAGTACTACGGTACCGACAGAGAGGAGGAAAAGGCATGACATTTTTTATGGATGCGGAAATAGCATTAGGGACGAAATTGCTTGAAATTGTTTATATAATAATGGGATTAATAACATTATACACGGGAATAAAGAACTTTAGAGACCAAGAGAATCCCTCCAGGGTAGGAACAGGAATTTTTTGGTGCTCCTTAGGTATTGTTTTGGCATTCGGTAGATGGATACCTGTAATGGTTAACGGTATTTTGATTATTATCATGACTATTCCGTCTATTCTTCAGAAGGTTAAGATCGGAAGGCAGAATGCGCCTGCTCCGGAAGAAACAAAAGCGGCATTTGACAAAATAGGAATGAAAGTTTTTATTCCTGCATTAACGATAGGCATCTTTGCTATAATTTTTGCAATATTCACTAAGCTGGGAGCATTGGTGGGAATAGGCGCAGGAATCATTGTTTCGATTATTTTGCTGATGGTTTACTCTTCAGAAAATAAAATACAGGTATTCTTGAAAGATTCAGAGCGTTTATTGTCTACAGTAGGGCCCTTAAGCATGCTTCCGATGCTGCTGGCAAGCCTTGGCGCTATATTTACCAAAGCAGGAGTTGGAGAGGTTATTGCTTCACTGGTCGGAAATATTGTACCTCAAGGTAATGTCAATGTAGGTATAATTGTTTATGCAATCGGTATGATGCTGTTTACTATGATAATGGGCAACGCATTTGCAGCCATTACTGTTATGACTGTTGGCATCGGGGCTCCCTTTGTGCTGGCATACGGGGCAAATCCTGTTTTGATCGGTATGGTTGCACTTACCGCGGGATATTGCGGAACATTGTGTACACCCATGGCAGCAAATTTCAACATAGTTCCGGTCGCTATGCTTGACATGAAAGACAGAATGGGTGTTATCAAGAATCAAGTAGTACCGGCGTTGATTTTGATTACCTTCCAAATCATATATATGATTATGTTTAAGTAAGGCAGAGAGATTACATGACTGATTATCTGGAGCGAGGGGCGCAAATAATAATCAATGATTGGGTAGAAATTAAAAGCCGGGACAGATTGTTGATTGTCACCAGTGCAAGGCACACATTTGAAGCTGAAGCTCTTAAAAAATACGCACTTAAAAGAAATGCATCCGTGGATATAATGGTTGTAGAAAAGTCAGGAATCCAAGTTGGTGTATTCTTTGATGAAAATGTAAATATATTTGACGGATATACTGCTGTTATCGGAGCAACCGACTATTCATTAATAACAACACGGGCGGCTAAAAGAGCAATAGAAAAGGGAAACAGGTTTCTTTCCCTTCCCCTTTCGGTAAACAATAAAAAATCTATGCTGTCCTATGACTTTATTACGATGGATACAAAGAAAAGCAAGATGATGGCAAAGGTGATAATGAAATACATTTGGAATTCATCCATGCTTCAAATAACAACGAAGGCCGGCACCGATCTGAAAGTATTCAAACAGGGACGAAATCCGGGGTTTTTTAACGGCGTCGTAAAAGACGGAAAAGGATATTCGTCGGCAAGCTTTGAAATTTATGTGCCTATCGAGGAAAGCAAGACAGAGGGAACGATGGTAGTAGACGGCTCCCTGGGTTATATCGGGAAACCTCAGGAACCCGTTAAAATTATATTTTCTGAAGGAAAGATCATGGAGATTGAACAAAATCCCAGCGGAATCGTATTGAAAGAATATATTGAAAAATATGAGGATTCAAATATGTATGTAGCTTCAGAGCTTGGAATAGGATTGAATTCCTATTCCAGGTGTGAAGGCAACTGCTATATAGAGGACGAATCCGCCTATGGCACGTTCCATATAGGTTTAGGAAGAAATATTGCACTGGGAGGCGTTCATGAGGCAAGTGGGCATTTCGACTTGGTAAGTATAGAGCCGGACATATATGCTGATAACAGAAAAATTGTTCAGCAAGGAAGAATTATTGTTCCGGAACCACAAATATATTAAAAAGGAAATGAAATTAATGAAGATATTAGTAACAGGATTCGATCCCTTCGGAGGCGAAAAGGTAAATCCTGCTTATGAAGCGGTGAAGCTATTACCAGATAATATTGCAGGAGCAGAAATAATAAAACTTGAAATTCCTACTGTATTTACAAGGAGTGTTTCAGTTGTGGAAGAAGCTATAATCAAGCATCTTCCTGATGTTGTACTGGGCATAGGACAGGCGGGAGGACGTTCAAGCATTACCGTAGAAAAGGTGGCTATAAATCTTGCAGAAGCGAGAATTCCCGACAATGATGGTGAGCAGCCTTTGGATCAGTATATAAAAAGCGACGGTGAAACGGCATATTTTGCAACTATTCCCGTAAAAGCAATTGTAAATAATATCAGGGAGCATGGTATACCTGCCAATGTTTCATATACTGCAGGAACCTATGTGTGCAACAGCATTATGTACAATGTTTTATATCTGACACACAGGAAATATCTCGATATCAGAGCAGGCTTCATCCATGTTCCGTTTTCGACAGAACAGGCGGCAGGGAAGCCGGAGGGTACTGCGAGTATGACAATAGAAACCATTTCAAAAGCTATAGAGTGCGCAATTGAAGTGATTGCTGAAAACAAGGGAGAATCCAAGGACTTTATGGGGACTATAATGTAGAGCTTAGATATTAAAAATATGGCCTGCACTCAGATAAAGCTTTGTGGAAATATTTTTAAGCTAGAGGTTGAATCCCTATTTCTCCTCCATAATTTTAGCTGAAAGAAGTCTATTGCTGTTGCGATGGACTTTTTTCCTTGCGGTGCTGCAGGTGAATGCCGATATGGCCTATCC
>JAEXXN010000470.1 GCA_023405875.1 Bacillota bacterium
GTGCAGCTCAGGTAAAGGGGAAAAAGGACGAGGTGCAGATATCCAAGGAAGCTATGGATTTCCAGCTGGTTATGAAAGCGGCGAAGGCTGCAAGGGAAGTACCTGATATAAGAGAGGAAGTTATTGCTCCTATCAAGGAAAAGCTTGACAATGATACCTATGAAATAGACAGCAACGGTATAGCTGATAAGCTATTAGCCCGCAAATTCAATATAAAAATGTGAAATTAACCACAGCTTAAGGCCATTACCTGGCTGTGGTTAATTTTATCCCAAAGTATCTAAAAGTATAAAAAGGGTGTGGTGTCTATGATTAATGTTGAGAGAGAAGTAAAAGCCGTTATCGAAATACTTGGAAAAGAATATGATTGCTACAAGGACATGCTTGAGCTTTCAAAATCCAAGAAAAAGATAATTGTTGAAGGAAAAGTGGCAGAGCTGGACAAAATGGTGAAGCTTGAGCAGAATATGATTTTTAATATAGGACAGTTGGAAAAGAAACGGGAGGAGGAAGTGGCAAAGCTCTGCAAGGCCCTGGAGCTCAACAGCAGCAGGATCAATATTTCAGAGCTGATGCAGGGACTTCAGCCTGAGCAGAAGAAGGAGCTGGAAAATGTTCAGGAAAGACTCCGGGGGATACTTTCTGAATTGAAAGCGGTAAATGACGTTAATGGACAGCTCTTAGAGCAGTCCCTTGAATATATAGATTACTCCATAAATCTTTTGGCAGGAGCGGGAATGGAAACCGGCTCACTATATGAGGATATTGGAAAGAATAAGGGCAAGCAGGCCGACAAGAATATTTTTGATACAAAAGTATAGCAATGAGAGTTTAGAGGTGAGTACAGATGTCATCATTTAGAGGATTGAGCATAGGGGTATCAGCAATTTTTGCCAACCAGCGGGCATTGGATGTTACCGGTCATAATATAAGCAACGTCAATACTCGGGGATATACCAGGCAGATGATATCCAATTCCGCCACCTTCTACCAGAAGGTAGGGCAGTCCGGCAACGGAAGGCTGATGCAGCTGGGTTACGGTGTCGATGTGCAGGAAATAAGGCAGTACAGGGATGAATTCCTTGACAAGAAATTCAAGAAGGAGAACACTGAATTAGGGTACTGGTCCTCCAGATATTCCAGTGTTCAGGAGCTTGAGACGATATTCAGCGATAATTCCGAAGATGGACTGCAGGCTGTAATGAACAACTTCTGGAATTCCTGGGAACAGCTTTCCAAGCCCACAGGAGGCTTGACTGCAAGAGCAATGGTAAAGGAAAATGCCATAGCTTTCGTAGAGACAGTAAAGAGTATGGACAACACCCTTGTAAATTTCAGGAGAAGCAAGGATACTGAAATTAAAGAGAGCATAAGCAGGATAAATGTGATAGCCAAGGAATTGGCAGCATTGAATCTTGATATAAAGAAAATGGAATCCCACGGGGTGGTGGCAAACGACCTGAGAGATGAGCGCAACTATCTTATAGATGAGCTTTCCGGGTTGGCAAAGATACAGGTCATAGTGGGAGATTCAGTCAATGTTTCCCTCGAAGGGCGTCTCCTGGTTGAAGGCAGCAGGTGTGAGCAGATCGGCACCCTGCCGGATACCACGAATAGCGGTTTTGTAAGGCTTGTGTGGAGCGGTACCAATGAGAAGCTTGAGATTTCAGGTGGAAGCGTCAATGCCCTGTTTGAGTCAAGGGATGAACTGGTGAAAGGCTTCAGGGAAAAGCTCAACCAGTTTGTAATAGGTGTTGCTGAGGAAATAAATAAGATACATATAACAGGCTATGGAACTGCGGATGCTACTCAAAGGTATTTTTTCGTCAATGAGCTGGATGGCTCCAATACCGGTATCAATCTATCAACAATAGCCTTCAATCCTGAATTGAATGAATATGACAATATTGCCGCCGCAGAAGAAGCTCACAATTATGAGGATAACAGGATAGCGTTGAAAATTGCAGAGCTCAGGCAGAATGACTATTATTCCGACGAGGGCTATGAGATGACTGATGAGAATAAAAGAAAGTACAACTATGATGAGTACTATAGAAATATCATATCCGGCCTGGGGAATATGGGCCAGGAAGCCTCTACAGCGGTTGCTGCCCAGAAGCTTCTGGTCGATCAGATAGAGTATCGCAGGCAGGCAATAAGTGCCGTTTCATTGGATGAGGAAATGAGTAACCTTATAAAATACGAGCATTCCTATAATGCGGCGGCCAGGATAGTGAATGCGATGGATGAAATGCTTGAGGAAATAGTAAATAAAATCGGTTTGGTAGGAAGGTAGTGAGGATATAATATGAGAACAACATTCGGATCCTTTAATATAGCGACATCAGGACTGTTTGCCAGTCAAAGGTCTCTTGACACTACCAGTCATAATATTGCCAATGCCAATACAATAGGATACTCAAGGCAGATAACTCTTCAGAGGGCCTCAATACCTACCTATGATCCCACGGGGATAGTAGGTACAGGGGTAGAAGCCTATGATATCATGAGGATAAGAAGCAGTTACCTTGATGTCAAGTATTGGGGGCAGAACAAGACCTACCGGGAATGGAGCATAAAGGAGGAGCAGCTTGCGACCCTGGAGGGCGTATTCAATGAGCCTTCCAATACAGGTATAAGGGTCGTAATGGACGAATTTTTTACGGCTCTTGAGGAGCTTTCCAAGCAGCCGGGAGACACTACCTGCAGGGTAGCTGTGGCGGAAAAGGCAAAAATGCTGACAACTACAATAAACAGGAACGGGAATGAATTGATAAATGCCTTCAGAGATGTAAACTTCTCGGTAAAAAATAAGGTTGATGAGATAAACTCACTTTCAGAGCAGATAGCAAACCTGAACAAGCATATTTTTGGCTTTGAACTGGGGGGCAGCACGGCAAACGACCTGAGAGACCAGAGAAACGTGCTTCTGGATAAGCTTTCCTCCATTGTAAACATCACAGTTGCTGAAATACCAGGACCCAACGGCAACAGCTACATGGATGTAAAAATAGGGGGTATAACCCTTATAGATCATACAAGCTATAACAAGCTGACAACCCAGGACAGAGATGACGCTTATTCAGATGAGATCGAAGCTATGGGCGGAGGGAAAATCAGCGATGTGGTATGGGCAGGGGTAACCGGGCAGAAGGTAAATATACAGAGCGGAGAGCTTAAGGGCTTGCTGGATATCAGGGACGGAAATGGAGATGGCTTCAATTACAGGGGGATCCCCTATTATCTGGACAAGCTGAATGAGTTCGCAAGCAGTTTCACTAAGAAATTTAATGAACAGCACAACCAGGGAGTAGACCTTAACGGTATTCCCGGACAGAACTTTTTCTATGACGATGGAAGTACGGCGGTCAATTGTATAAATTTCAAAGTGGATCCGGATATAACTGCCGATCCGAATCGTATAGCGGCTTCTGCCAGTGGAAACGGGGAAAGCAATAATGATAATGTGGAGCTTCTGATAAAATTGCGTGAAACAAAAATCGGTTTCGGTACTTTGACGGGAACTCCTGATGACTTTATAAAATCACTGCTGTCAGCTCTGGCTGTTGACAGCAATCAGGCGAAGAGGATGGCATCAAATTCCCAGGCCCTTGTCGATCAGACGGATAACAGGCGGCTTTCTGAATCAGGGGTATCACTGGATGAAGAAATGACCAATATGGTAAAGTTCCAGCAGGCATACAATGCATCAGCAAGAATGGTCACAACTCTTGACGCAATATTGGATACTACCGTAAACAGATTAGGCTTAGTAGGAAGGTAATGAGGTGATGGTATGAGAGTTACTAATGGCATGATGGTCAACAACTTAATGAGGAATCTGAGCAAGAATCTCGGCAGGATGGAAAAGACCCAGCAGCAGCTTTCCAGCGGTAAGAAGTTTATCAACCCCTCAGACGACCCCATAGGGGTATCAAGGAGCCTGAGGCTGAACACAGAAATTGCTACAATGGATCAGTATAAGAGGAATGCAGATGATGTAAAGTCATGGCTGAGCACTACTGAAATGGCCGTAGGAAATATAAATGAGATTCTGAAGCGGGCAAAGGAATTGACTTTACAGGCAGTAAATGAGACAAACTCTATAAGTGAGAGAGCTGCTATAAAGGAAGAGATAGAGGAGCTGAAGAACCAGCTGGTTCAGATAGGGAATACCACCTATGCAGGAAGTTATCTATTTTCCGGCTTTAAGACTGACAAGCCATTATTAAAATCAGATGGAACCTATGACCTCGGAGGGGGCACAAGTAAGCTTACCCTTGATGAGATTATAGAGGTGAACATCGGTGTTGGGGACAAAATCGGAGAGAATTTTATAGGTCAGAGATTATTCGGACTTTTGTCTTCAGGTACAGATTTGGATGTGACTCCTGCAGCAAGCCTGGAAAATAAGCAGAGCATGAAGGGGAGCTATCTGAGCTCAGCAGATTTAAGCTCTATCAATAGTACAGATAGTTTTGTAATTAATTATGGAGGAGTAAATACAACAATAAACTTCACTAATGCTCCTTATACTGATTTGGATGCTTTGAAAGCCGATATCAGCGCTGCAGTTTCGGCAGCAGGAGTGACGGTTGACGTAGTAGATAACAAATTGGTTTTTGAGGCTAATGGTAAATTTTCCATTAATTCCGGGACCGAAATAGGCTTGGCTAATAATCAGGAATCGGTATCTAGAGTTGATTCGGGTAATAAATCCCAGCTTATAGCAGTATTTGATCAGCTGATAAGCGATCTGGGAAATGATGATACCGATGGCATAAGCAAAGCTTTGTCAAGAATTGAAAGACAGGCAGATAATGTAAATGCAATAAGAGCCGAAATAGGCGTCAAAACCAACAGAATAGAGCTAACTACCAACAGGATAACGGATGATACACTCAACCTGAAGGATCTTATGTCAAAGAACGAGGATGCAGATATTGCTGAGGTAATAATGAATCTCAAAATGGAAGAATACGTATATCAGGCTTCACTGTCCGGGGGGGCAAAGATAATTCAGCCTACATTGGTTGATTTTATTCGGTAGTGTTATAATATAAATGAGGTGAGAGCATGGTAATAAAAAGTAAGTTTTTCGGGGAAATTGGAGTAGATGACAAGGATATGGTAACCTTTGCAGAAGGTATACCAGGGTTTCCGGACCTGCACAGCTTTGCGGTAATTAATGACGGTAGCAATGAGTATATAAGCTACCTGCAGTCTCTGGAGGAGAAAAATGTTTGCTTTATAATGATGCCTCCCATACTTATTGACAAGGACTACGATATCGAGATAAGTGACAGTACAGTAAAAAAGATTGGGATTGAAAGGCCGGAGGATATAAAGCTATACGCCATACTCACCGTACCGGAAAGCTTCAGGAATACCACTGCCAATCTTAAGGCGCCTATAGTGGTGAACACTAAGAATAACAAGGGGATCCAGGAGATACTTGACGATGAGCGGTACAGCATACGTCATAGAATTGTAAAGGAGTCTGATGTGTAATGCTGGTTTTGACTAGAAAAAAAGACGAGTCCATCATTATTGGCGATGAAATTGAAATTATTGTATCTGAAATATCAGAAGACAAGGTAAAAATAGCAATTAAAGCGCCAAAGAATGTCAAGATTTTCAGAAAAGAGCTGATAAAGGCAGTAGAGAATGAAAATTTGAAATCGGCTGAAATATCAGGTATTGACATAGGTAAGCTGGGGGAAGCCATAAAGAAATAATAGAATTATTATAAAATATTATTTTTTGCTATAAAGTAACAAAATACTCCAGCCGATATACTAATCAGAACATAAGATTGATTGATAGCATAGGGCCCATGATGTGGATCGATCTTGTGGATATATTGCCGGAAAGGAATCCGGTCAAGAAAAATCAAGGAGGAAAGAAAAATGAGAATAAACAACAACATAATGGCATTAAATGCCCACAGACAGTTAGGTGTAAACGCAAATAACCAAACTAAATCACTGGAGAAATTAAGCTCAGGTCTCAGGATCAACAGAGCAGCTGACGATGCAGCAGGTCTTTCTATATCAGAAAAGATGAGAGGCCAGATCAGAGGTTTAAGCCAGGCCCAGAAGAATGCTCAGGACGGTATATCCCTCCTGCAGACAGCTGAAGGCGCACTGAACGAAGTAAGCTCAATGCTCACAAGGATGAAGGAACTGGCAGTTCAGAAGTCAAACGAAACATACAACACAAACGATAAAGCTAACATTGACGAAGAATTGAAAGCATTAATCACAGAAATAGGTAACATAGAAGACAAGACTTCCTTCAACGACAAGAAGCTTCTGACTGGCGATGTAACATCTATTAACATTCAGATCAACCATGCAAGCGGAGACACAATGGCAATGACAATGGTTGACCTTGGAGCCAAAATGGGTTCAATCACCATAGGTTCAGGAACTTCATTTACTCCTGATGCTACTGAGGCTTCATTGGGTAACATTGAAACTGCTATCGAAAACATCGGTACAGCTCGTGCCAGCCTTGGTGCTTACCAGAACAGGCTTGAGCACACAGTAAACAATCTGGGAACAACTTCTGAGAACCTGACAGCTGCTGAATCCCGTATCAGAGATGTTGATATGGCAAAAGAAATGATGGAGTTCACAAAGAACAACATACTCAACCAGGCAGCTACATCAATGTTGGCTCAGGCTAATCAGTCACCACAGAGCGTGCTTTCATTACTCCAGTAATAAGGATTACACCGGAGACTCTAGGAATCCTAGGGTCTCTTTTTCTTTGCATTAAAAGGGTTAATATACCTTGAACAATTACCGATAATATATATAGTCAAATTTTGTGTGGAGGTAAAAAGTATGATAACAGTTGAATTGCTTGACAGAGTGCATCAGTACGATAATACGATTCAAGGGGCCGAAGATATTATCTCAAATATTGCTGAAGCTGTCTCTTCATCCGGAATGATCCTAGACAGTATGGATATAGACGATAGCGAATTATATTCTGATTATGGAAAATACATTATGGAGAATATAGGCAGTATTAAGAACATACATGTTAACCTGGTCACCAAAGATGAATTCATTGAGGCAATAATCGATACAACATATTCGTACATCCATGCCGCTGTGCCCAAGCTTCATCCTATTATTGACAGCTTGTATACAGGAGATAAAAGTCCCCAAACCATATCTGACCTGGCAGACCTGACGGAAGGCATCACATGGATGTATTCGGTAGGAAGCGAAATAATTAGGGATTACAAAAACAACAAAAGCTTGGCTTCCATGTTGGAAATAGGTTATGAAAGTGATCTGCAAAGGCTTAGCGAGGCATTTGAGGAGTTGAAAAGCGCGATAATAAACATGGATTATATTCTTATTGCGGATATATTGAGCTATGAGATTTCAGAGATATTTAACAACATACTTATGTATATGAAGAAGATAGATTCAAATAAAGGGAGTATAAAGAACTGATATGACAGTGTCAGTTCAGTAGAAAGTCCAAATGAGGATTTCTTCGGAGGAGTGATTTCGTGTATCTTGATCAGAATATAGACAGGCTTAGAAAAAAGTTTACTTATGTAAAATGGGACAAACTGCGGGAGTATTGTGATAATGAAGGCAAACGGGTGGTAAAGGAAACCTCCAAAAGCGGTATTAATACTTTAAAAGTATGTGTTGATGATGTTTTTTATTATTTACACAGTAAATTCGATCCGTTGTCCGAAGCCGGGAGGATCGCTGATTCTTTGGAATTAGATAAGGCAGAACAGCATTTACTTTTATACGGTATAGGCCTGGGATATGTTCTGGATGTATTCAGAGAAAGGAGACCTGATATTACATATTCTATATATGAGCCAAGTGCAGCAGTATTTCTGAAATTTCTGGACTCCAGAAAGCTGTCCGATGGAGTTATTGAAGCACTTAGAAGCATATATATTTGTGAATTTATGTCTGATAATGAACGGGATTTATTGGCATTTTTTCAGAAGCTGGGTTTTCGCATAAAGCTGGCAGCCCTTCCAAGCTATGAGCGAATTTATCCGAAAAACTACAGCGAGTTTAGCCGCAGGTTCAAGGATTCTATTACTGATAAAAGGATAATGGTTGCGACAAAGTATAAGAAGGAAAAACTCTGGGTAGAAAATGCAATGAAGAACTTTCCGTATACAATAATGTCCGAGAATATATTGAATCTTTCCGAGCAGATTTTTTGCGGGAAACCTGCAATACTCGTATCATCAGGACCTTCACTGGATGAGGAAATTGGGAACCTAAAGAAGATTAAGGATGCAGGTCGGGCGTATATATTTACTGCGGGTTCTGCCGTATATAAGCTGTTGCGGCATGATATATATCCGGATGCAGTATGTGCTATAGATGGCTCTGAAACAAACAATGATATTTATAGGGGGCTGTTTGAAAATTCGCAGAATAAAGTTCCACTGATTTTTACAGATATGCTGTACCATAATATTGCAAGCAGCTATAATGCTAAGATTTATAATGCGATTATGGATGACGACAGGATGGCAGCCTATTACTTAAAGTATAAATCAGGCAATGAAGTCAAAAAGGTGAGAAATGCTCCTTCTGTGGCTTTGTTTACCCTTCAGATCATGCAAAACCTGCAATGTGACCCGATAGTGCTTGTAGGACAGAACTTTGCACTAAAGGGTGATTATTATTATGCTAACGGAATAGATTTCCACAAGAACAGACAAGCCAGAGAGAAGGCTTCTGGGGGAGATATGAAGGAGGCATTTCAGGTAGAGGATGTAAATGGGGGTAAGGTATATACACTAAAAAACCTGGATATGATGAGAAGAAATATGGAGGTACTGATTAATCTTTGTCCGAAAAGAAATATAATAAATACAACAAACGGTGGGGCTAAAATAAGCGGCTCGAAATACCTGTCTTTGTCAAAGCTGATGAAAGACGTGCTGAATATATCTGTAGTGAATCCAAATTGGCAGGAGATCAAGACAGAAAACTACGATATTGGATATATACTGGAGCAGCATAAACTTATGCTGCAGGATTATGCTGCAATTAGCGACACAATTGAGGATATAGAAGAGGAAATAGCAAAAATAGAAACGGCAGTTCAAAAGGATAATGAAAAAAAGCTGGAGGTCTTGCTATTTGATTTTTCCAGTACAATAAAAAAACTGACAAGGAATAGATTCTATGAAACCTTTGTCTATCCTATGAATACATTGCAGGTGGAAATTCTGTCAAGTAGTCTTAGAAAAATAGCCAGGGAGGAAAATATCATCAAAAAAGGCAGAGAGGCTCACGCAAGATATAAGGACTTCATTGCGGATACCAAAGATCTTATAATGGAGATCGAACCTCTTTTCCTAGAATTCAGTCAAAAGATCCAGGGCTTGGATGTTTTAAATCGTTAGCGAATTGAATATAATGTGTCTGATTCATGTAAATGGGGGGATGGACTGATGAATATACTTAAAGCACTGCATGTAGCCAGTTTCAATGGAAATATAGGAGATAATGCCAATCATAATGGGTTTAGAAGCCGGTTAAAGGAAAAGCTAAGCTGTGATATCCGTTTTACAGAGGTTGAAATCCGGGAGTTTTACCGCTCATGGAATCTAAGGGATTTTAATTCTTATGAATTCATAGAACAATGCAACAGCCATGACCTTGTTATTATCGGCGGAGGCAATTTTTTTGAATTAAAATGGGAGCATTCATATAC
>JAEXXN010000471.1 GCA_023405875.1 Bacillota bacterium
GCTTGATCCCTTGCTGCCTGTTAGCCGCCCCCACCGTCGAAATATCATTATCTATAGTGGCAACCACTTCAATGAGAGGTTTGGCGAAAAAGCCCATCAAACCTTTCTTCTTTATTTTTCTTGTATTCAATATTATTGCATCCCTGCCCAGATCGGCCTTGACCTTTTGCATAGCTTCCTGGGCCGTCTCACCCACATATCTTTTTACTTTCACTATAATTTCACCACCCCAACTGATTGTATCTCAACCGACGGATCCAGCTCATTGTAGGATAATACAACAAGTCCCGGAGCCACTTGCTCTGTCATTCTCTTAAAATATATCCTGACAACCGGAGATGCCAGTATAATAGGCTGCTCTCCAATGGAGGCCAGCTTCTGCACTTCTTTCAGAAGATTATTTATTATACGCTGAGCTGTATTAGGTTCGATATTAATGTAGGAACCGTACTCAGTCTGCTGTACCGAATCCATTATTGTCTGCTCCAGTCCCGGGTCCAGCGTAACTACTTTAGCCTGCAGATCGAGAATAAAGCGTTTTGTTATATTGCGCCGCATTGACTGCCTTACATATTCCGTCAGCATATCGGTATCCTTTGTGAGGGGTGCATAATCCGCAAGGGTCTCCATAATAGTTACCATATCTCTTATGGATACTCCCTCCTTAAGCAGATTTGCGAGTACCTTCTGAATGTCCCCTATGCTGAGCAGCTTGGGTGTTACGTCATCTACCAGTGCAGGATAATTCTCTCTGATATTGTCGACAAGCTTCTGAACATCCTGTCTTCCCAGAAGCTCATGAGCATGATTCTTTATGATTTCCGTCAGATGTGTGGCAATTACCGACGGCGGGTCCACCACTGTATAGCCCATCATTTCCGCCCTTTCCTTCTGGCTCTCACTTATCCATACTGCCGGAAGTCCGAAGGCCGGTTCCGTTGTTTTTACTCCATCCAGTTCCCCGTCTGCGGTACCCGGATTCATTGCCAGGAAGCTGTCGAACATCAGCTCTCCGCTGGCCAGTTCTATTCCTTTTATCTTTATCACATATTCATTCGGCCTGAGCTGAATATTGTCCCTGAGCCTTATTACCGGGACAATCACTCCCAGGTCCAGGGCGCACTGCCTTCTGATCATAACTACCCTATCCAGCAGATCTCCCCCTTGATTTGAATCAGCCAGGGGAATGATCCCATAACCGAATTCAAGCTCTATGGGATCGACCTGAAGCAGGGACATAACATTTTCAGGCCTTCTGATTTCTTCTACCTCAATATCCTGAGCTTTTATTTCTTCATCCTTTTCTGCTTCCTTTATTGTCCTTTGGAGTATATAACCCATAAAGAACAGGAAAGTGGCAAGTACAATATTGGGAACCGGCGGAAGTCCTGTAAAGGCCAATACCAACAAGGTTCCTGCCGCCAAATAAAGCACCTTCGGCTCAGCCAGAAGCTGATTGATAACATCGCTGCCCAGGTCTGACTCTGAAGCCGCTCTTGTTACAACCATACCTGCAGCTACCGATATGAACAGGGCAGGTATCTGGCATACAAGACCGTCTCCTATTGTCAGTATTGTAAATTTTGAGAGCGCCTCGCTGAAGCCCAGGTCCATCTGGAGCATACCGATTGCAAATCCACCGACGATGTTTATTACAGTTATTATTATACCCGCAATGGCATCGCCTTTTACAAATTTGCTGGCTCCGTCCATAGCGCCGTAAAAGTCTGCCTCCCTCTGGATCTTCTTTCTTCTGTCCTTTGCCTCCATTTCATTTATAAGCCCTGAATTCAGATCTGCATCTATGGCCATCTGTTTACCGGGCATGGCGTCGAGGGTAAATCTTGCAGAAACCTCAGCAACCCTCTCGGCTCCTTTTGTTATTACCATGAACTGCACTACTATAAGAATTAAAAACATGACAAATCCGACTACAGGATTGCTGCCGGTTACAAAATTACCAAAGGCATCTACAACTTCGCCCGCATAACCTGTTCCGAGAATCAGCCTTGTGGTTGAAAAGTTCAATGAAAGCCGGAACAAGGTGGTTATCAGCAGCATTGTCGGAAATATCGAAAACTGCAGCGGTTCCTTGATATACATTGACAGAAGAAATATCACCAGTGATAAAGAAATATTCAGCGTCAGCAGTATATCAACCAGAAACGTGGGCAGAGGAATTACTATAAGCATTACTATAGCCATCATTGCAATTGCTATTATATCTCCATGTTTGCCCATATATCTCTCCTTCAATATATTTCGCGAAAACCTTTTACATATATAATTCAAATTTCGCGTAAATATCTCCTTGATTTCATAGAATTCGCGCTATACCCTAAGCGCGTTCTACCTATTTTCTTCTCAGGCTGTAAACATATGCCAGCACTTCCGCCACAGCTTTATATAATTCAGAGGGTATCCTTCCCCCGATATCAACGCTTTTATATAAGGCCTGTGCCAGGGGCTTGTTCTCTACAACCGGAACTCTGTTTTCCCTGGCTGTATCTTTGATCCTCTGTGCTATAAGGTCTTTGCCCTTTGCTGTCACCAACGGGGCATCTGAAGCTTCCGCGTCATATTTCACAGCAATCGCATAATGCGTCGGGTTGGTTATTATCACATCTGCGTGAGGCACCTCTGCCATCATTCTTCTTAAAGCCATCTGCCTTTGTTTCTCTCTGATCTTTGATTTTATCTGGGGGTTACCTTCTATCATCTTGTATTCATCTTTGATTTCCTGTTTTGACATCCTGATATTCTTTTCATAATCCCATATCTGGAAGCCGTAATCAAAGACCGAGAGTATGAGCAGCACCACCGCAGCCCTGATTCCTACATTAATAATTGTGTTGCCTATAAATACAAAGCTGCTTTCAATATTCATATTCAACAGCTCAGGTATTATCTCGTAATTACCCTTCACATAATCATAAACTATATAACCTATGATACCGATCTTCAATATGGATTTCAGAAATTCAACAAAGGAGTTTTTGGAGAACAACCGCTTGAAGCCCTCTACCGGATTCAGCTTATTAAGGCTTGGCATCAGAGGCTTGGAGGTAAAAACAGAGCCAACCTGTGCATAATTGACAGCTATTATTACC
>JAEXXN010000500.1 GCA_023405875.1 Bacillota bacterium
TTTTGTACGGGGCCTTCCGCCAAGCTTCATTTTTGCATCCTCCGCTGTCTGCCCAAGCTCCAGGGCGCTGAAGCCTCCCTGTATCCCGTGCTTCACGACGGCAAGCAGCATGTTCACGTATATGTCATGCTTATTATTCAGTGAATAATCGATTCCTCCAAACAGGAATACCAGCTCCTTTGAATTCTCCAGAAGCTGTACAAAAGCCACCGGCTTGTTCCCCTCATAGAAAGCAATTATTACAGCCGGAAACTCCCTGAAAAAATCTATGGTGAGCTTCTCCAGCTTATACTCCGACCTGTCATACACCGAGGTATATAAGGAGTACAGCTTTTCATCAAACAGAGAATTATCCCTGAGGGTTACCTGACTTATATCGGAAAACTTGCGTATAGCCTTATTTATCCTGTACCTGTAGTGGCTCCGCATATCAGAAACATATTCTTCAAAGCTGTTCCACCCTATTTCCATCCTGCAGCCGGGAAGTGTCAACCCCCTGGAGAAGCCCTTTGCTTCAAAAGTATCCTCTGAGTTTAAGACCAGCTTTGGGCCCTTAATGTTCCTCAGATATTCAAAAAGTTGTGCTTCAGTCCTTTTTCCGGCCACATAGCCGCATTCCGAAACAGAGCAGGGAATTCCGGCAATAACGACAGGAAGCTTCAAGCTGATAAGGCTGTAGGTGAATATATCCAGCTTCAGCCTGTAGGTCACCAGTATTGAATCCGGTTCGGGACAGCAGAATACCGTGTAGGTCTGGCCGCAGGGATTTGTTCTTTCAAGTACCTCCAACTGCCTCTTCCGGAGGAAAATATTATCTCCTGCAATTGCGTCCCAGCGATCCGGCAGCTGCTCCGCAGAAGAAAAAGATTTGTAATAGCTCTCAGACATAGCTTCTCCTTCATATTTCAAGTTCGTAGGCCTTATAGCTCTTGTATTCCCTGTCTGCCCACCTTACTCCGAAGCCCTTGGACCTGCTGTTGCTGTCCAGTATCCAGCCTGCCTCGCACCATTTGTACCTGTGCCTGGTCAGCTCCATGCATTTATTGAAAAGTCCCAGTACCACCCCTGAATTCTGGTATTCCGGGACAATGCCTATCTCTACGATTTTAAACCGGTCTATTTTCCAGCCCCACAGCTTGTTCTTTATATAAGTCCCCAATCCTATACGACCCCCGGCAGGTATCAGCTGGTTAAAATCCGGATACCAGAGCAAAAAGCCTATGGGCTTTCCTCCGTACTCGGCAATTATCAGATTATCTCCCTTGATAAAGGGCTTGAACTTGTGAAGCAGCTCATAATCCTCAGAGGCTTCCCTCTCGAAGTAAAAGGGATGCCCTTTGAAGCAGCGGTTGTTCAGAGCGGTATATATCTCCACTTCCTGCCTCAGGTTGTTGAAGTCGGCTGTCCTGAAGGTGAATTTCCGGCTGATCCTGTCCAATATCTTCTGCTCCGCATCCAGATTGTAGCCTTCCATATCGGTAAGATAAGAAATCAGACGGTACTCCCTGGTATCATACTTTGTAAAATAGTCGGTATAATAGGAAGGATTGTAGGAGCTTCCGAAGCATACAGGCTTGTCAAAATCGCTGGCAAGCAGGCCCAAGCCGTAGTTGACATGGCCATTCAGACCTATGGTGATCTTTTTCAAGCCTTCCGCCATGCATTTTCCTCTTGCCGTGTCAATAATAAGGTCAACAGCCTCCTGGCAATCCTTCCTCGCTTCAAAAAAAGCTATCTGCAGTGTGTCGTCAAGCTTTTCTGCAACAATGAAGGTACAGACAGCCAATATCCTGTCTTCCTCAGTTATCATTACAGGAGTTATTTCTGCGCTTTTGCAGAACTCTCCTTTCCTGTACAGGATCATTTTCAGGATATCAGTCAATGAATCCCTGTAGTTCTTATCATACTTGTAAATTTCCTTACAAAAGCTTATATAGTTTTTGGCTTCGGCACTGTTGCATTGATGTATTTTCATATAAAACTCCGTTTTTTTCAACATTTTTTTATCTGTAATGTTTTCCGCGAAATATATAATATGATAAACTTCTACATCTGCCCGCCAATTCCCTTTAACCAATTAATGTTCAATGAGTCAATTGCTTCATACCGAAGTAAGCTTCAACCCTAATATGCCTGCCAGTATCAGGCAGAGAAATACCATCCGCAAGCTGTTGAGGGGCTCATTGAAGAGGATGATACCCAGCAATACCGCACCCAAAGCTCCAATACCGGTCCAAATAGCATAGGCTGTGCCGATCGGCAGTGTTTTGGTCGCAAGCGCCAATAAATAAAAGCTGATTACCATGCCTCCCAAGGTTACCAAAGATGGGTACAGCTTTGTAAAGCCGTGAGAGTATTTAAGTCCCATTGCCCAAATCACCTCAAAAATTCCTGCAACTATCAAATAAATCCAAGCCATGTTTTCACTTCTCCTTTCATTAAAAAAATAAAGCCTGAAAGATATCATCTCGATACCTCCCAGGCTTTTGTCCTTCCGTGACACAGCTATAAAGCCGTGAGTTCTCTCTCGGTCACAGGCCAGTCATACTGCGGAACCCTAGAAAACCTTTGCATTTTATTCGTTTTTTTGATGATATACTTTCAAGTCAAGAGTAATTATACATACTTTTGATAAATACGTCAATGGTAAAAAGAAAGCGGTGGATTATTGTGTAGTAATATCACCTTGTAAACTATCTTGATAAAATGTCACAAGGGCAACAGGGAACATATTTCTGCCCCGTTACAAAAATTTGTAAATCAGAAAGACGATAGACCCCATAGCTGCTGCGAATATTAGTATATATGGAACAATCAGTGAAAGTACGGCTAATATCATTGCAAGCAAATCATTTTTTTCAAGCTTGAGCTTTTCGGGGGATTCACCGCTATTTATTTTTTCCAGGTGATCTTCTTCCTGTTTTTCAGGCGGGAGATTGGCTCTCCTTATTCTTTCCAAATCCTCTTCTACCCTGGTTTTTCTGCTTTTCCAAATAGACATTTAAAATACTCCGTTTGCCCTGTGGCACATTGCAAAATGTTCGCTTTCTACTTCCCTGTATTCAGGTATCGATGCCTTACATACATCGCCGGCATAAGGGCATCGTGTATGAAATCTACAGCCTGCAGGAGGTTTTGCGGGTGAAGGGATATCACCCTTTAAAATTATCCTTTTTTTGGTGTCTTTCGATGTTGGGTCGAAGGATGGAACTGCAGACAGCAAAGCTTCGGTATAAGGGTGAAGAGGATTGTCAAATATCTGCTTCTTGGGTCCCTTTTCAACAATCTGTCCAAGGTACATAACCGCCACATCATCACTTATAAACTTAACCACGGACAAATCGTGAGAAATGAACAGATAAGTAAGCCCAAAATCTTCCTGCGCGTCCTTTAAAAGATTTATAATCTGAGACTGAATGGAAACGTCCAACGCAGATACAGCTTCATCACAAACGATGAATTCAGGATTTACGGCAAGAGCTCTTGCAATGCAGATACGCTGGCGCTGTCCTCCCGAGAACTGGTGCGGATAACGGTTGGACTGTTCAGGAAATAGCCCGCACTTTCCTATAATTTCAACAACTTTTTCCATCATTTCTTTTTTGTTTTTTACGATACCGTGCTGAAGCATTGCCTCCCCCACAATTTCATAAACAGGAAGCCTTGGGTTCAGGGAGCTGTACGGATCCTGAAATATTATCTGCATTTGGGTTCTCAGTTTTTTTAGCTCGCTGCGTACCATGCCGTAAACATTTTTCCCCGCAAATGTAACCTGTCCCTCCGTTGGGTCAAGGAGCTTGAGCATAGTTCTTCCCAGTGTGGATTTACCGCAGCCTGATTCACCGACCACACCCAGCACACGGCCTTTTTTAATGCTGAAAGAAACGCCGTCAACTGCCTTAACGTGTCCTGTAGTTTTCTTGAAAATTCCCGATTTGATCGGAAAGTATTTTTTCAGGTTTTTTACTTTGATTATACTTCTTATATCTTCCATATTTTCACTCATTATTTCTTCCCTCCATCAGCGTATAAGTAGCATGCTATGCGATGCTCTCCGTCCAATACAACTTCTTCGGGAAATGAAGCCTTGCATTTATCCATAACATGGCTGCAGCGTGTGTTGAATGGGCAGCCTGCCGGGAGATTGTTCAGATCGGGTACATTTCCGGGTATAACGTGAAGCCTTGAGCTTTCGGTGGACATATCAGGCTTGGAGGCAATAAGTCCTATTGTATAAGGGTGCTTCGGGTTTTTGAAAATATCCTCTGTAGTCGCAACCTCCACAACCTTGCCTGCATACATAACCATTACTCTGTCGCTCATTTCGGATATGACGCCGAGGTCGTGAGTTATGAACATGATCGAAGCATTTATTTTTTTCTTAAGCTCATTCATTAAATCCAATACCTGAGCCTGAATTGTCACATCCAGTGCTGTTGTGGGCTCATCGGCTATAAGCAGCTTCGGCTCGCAGGCGAGGGCCATAGCAATCATCGCACGTTGTCTCATACCGCCTGAGAGTGCAAAGGGATAATCACCTGCGACTCTTTCGGGATTAGGTATTTTAACCAGATCCAGCATCTTGACGCTCTCCAGGTAGGCTTCTTTTTTGCTCATGCCTCTGTGAAGCATCAACGATTCACTTATTTGCCTTCCGATTTTAAATACAGGGTTCAGTGAGGTCATGGGCTCCTGAAATATATAGGATACATCGTTCCCCCTTATTTCCCTTATTCTTTCATCGGATACCCTGAGCATATCTTCGCCGTTTAACAGTATTTCACCGCCTACATACTTTCCCGGAGGGGTTTCCACCAACCGGGCTATGGACATAGCGGTAATACTTTTTCCACAGCCGGATTCACCGACTATGCCTAAGGTTTCTCCCTTGCTTACATAGAAGCTTACATCGTCGGCAGCCTTTACCACTCCTCTTTCCGAATAGAAATATGTTTTCAGGTTCTTAACCTCTAATAATCTTTCCATAATCCACCTACCTCTTCATCTTGGGGTCAATTGCATCACGCAGACCGTCACCTAATATATTGAAACACATAACAGATACAAAGATGCAGATTCCCGGCGGAATCCAGTACCACCACCTGGATTTGATTACTATGATGTCTCTTGCCTCTTGAATCATATTGCCCCATGAAGGTGTGGGAGGGGAAACTCCAAGACCGAGGAAGCTCAGGGATGTCTCGGTCAGAATAACATTCGCCATTCCCAAGGTTGCATAGACTATGACATATGCCAATACATTGGGAAGCAGGTGCTTGAATATTCTTTTTGCGTCACTTATGCCAAGGGCTTCGCAGGCCTCCATATATTCCATTTCTCTCAATGTAAGTATTTGTCCCCTCACTATACGGGCAATGCTGGGCCAGCTAAG
>JAEXXN010000613.1 GCA_023405875.1 Bacillota bacterium
ATTTATGGCGGTGTAACAAAAGGTCTGGAGATGGCAAATAAGATAATAGTACCAAGCATTATTGTTATTTTGGGTATTGTAATGGTATGGTCCCTTACAAAGCCCAGCTCCTGGCAGGGAATGGAATATCTTTTCAGACCCAATATGGCAGGACTCTTAAAGCCTGACACCTGGCTGTTTGCCTTTACTCAAGCCGCATGGTCGGTAGGCGCCGGCTGGGGCTTGATGTTGACCTTTGCCAACTATATGGGCGATGATGACGACATCGGAGCAAACGCCTTTGTTATAGCGTTGGCAGATGCCGGTTCCTCGCTGCTTGCAGCAATGGCGGTACTTCCTTTGATTTTTGCATTATCACCGAGTATTGACGCTGCCAACGCAGCAATGGCTTCAAATAATACAGGACTTACCTTCATATATCTTGCAGCATTCTTCCCGACGATACCGGGAGGGACCTTGTTCGGAGCACTGTTCTTCCTGGCGCTTGCAATATCGGCGCTGGCATCATTGCTTTCAATGGTTGAGCTGACCTGTAAGCTGTTTGAGGACTCAGGCTTCAATAGGAAGAAAGCGGCAGTTGTGACCACCGTAATTCTTTTCCTTTTCGGCATACCCTCCGCTTTGTCATACAACTTCTTTGACAACCAGGATATGGTATGGGGTGTCGGACTGCTGATTTCAGGTATATTATACGCTTATGTAACATATAGAAATGGTCTGGATAATGTAAGAGAAATGATAAATCAAGACAGCTGGATATATATAGGAAAATGGTTCAACTACTGCGTAATGCTTTTCCCGGTCATATTTGTCACTGTATTCGGATGGTGGCTGTATCAGGGGGCATCCTGGTCCAAACAGTGGTGGAATCCTCTTGAGCTGTACAGCCCGGGTACTATGATAGCTCAGTGGGCAATACTTGCAATTGTTGCGATTGCACTTAACAATTGGCTTGCTGACAAGGTAAAGGCTCCGTACCCTGCGGAAACAAAAAGAAAATCCAGTGAGGGGGTAGGTGTGTAATGAGCGGACTGGCGATTTTTACAATGGTTGCAATGTTGCTTATATACTTTGGAGGCTTTGTATATTTTGCTACAAGGGAAAATCCCAAGAAAAGCAAATAGAACTTACGGATATTGGCTGCCTGCTGACCGGCAGCCAATATTTTTCGCGGAAAGCCCCAAGGTATATTGACACACATATGGGTATACTATATAATGATTTTAACTTAAGAGCTTAAGGCGATGAAGAGGAATAGTAGATGAGAAGATGCTGAAAGAGAGGAAGGCTCACCGGCTGAAAGACCTTCCGGGCTTATTTTTATCGAACCCGCCCTCAGAGCTAGGAAGAACTCCGATCGTATGCCTGCGTTAAAGGCTGAAGAGGAATGCACGTATGATGAAGTGCGTTCAATTAGGGTGGTACCGCGAGTATACCTTCGTCCCTTACAGGATGAAGGTTTTTTTATTTTATAGGGAAATATATTTACAGATAAGGAGAGATCAATATGGCTGATAAGAAACAGCAGGAATTTGTAAAAGAGATAACCCCGATGGAGGAGGATTTTTCCCAGTGGTATACCGATGTGATCCTTAAGACCGACATGGTTGACTATGCTCCTGTAAAGGGCTGCATGGTAATCAAGCCTTACGGCTATGGAGTATGGGAAGGGATTCAGCGGGTAGCGGATAGGCGCTTCAAGGCGACAGGACACAAGAATGCATATTTTCCCCTTTTGATCCCGGAGAGCTATCTGAAGAAGGAGGCGGACCATTTTGAGGGCTTTGCTCCCGAAGTGCTTTGGGTAACCCACGGAGGCAATGAGGAGCTGGCGGAGAGGCTTTTTGTAAGGCCAACTTCAGAGACCATAATCTGCGATATGTATTCCAAATGGGTGCAATCCTACAGGGATCTGCCGCTGCTGATAAACCAGTGGTGCAACGTAGTGCGCTGGGAAAAGACCACAAGGCCTTTCCTCAGGACGGCCGAGTTCTTATGGCAGGAAGGCCATACGGTGCATGTAGATGAAGAGGATGCCCAGAAGGAAACCATGCAGATGCTTGAGATATACAGGCAGGTTGCCGAGGATGAGCTGGCGATGCCGGTAATACTGGGGCAGAAAAGTGAGAAAGAGAAGTTCGCAGGGGCGCTCAGGACTTATACAATGGAAGCGATGATGCATGACGGAAAGGCTTTGCAGGCGGGTACCTCACACAATCTGGGACAGCATTTCTCCAAAATGTTCGATATCAAGTTCCTTGACAGGGATGGCGTGTTGAAGCATGCATGGAGCACTTCCTGGGGAATTTCCACAAGGCTGATAGGCGGGATCATAATGGTCCATGGAGACAACAGGGGCCTTGTAATGCCTCCCAGAGTGGCTCCGGTACAGGTTGTCATCATACCGATAGCCTTCCATAAGGAGGGCGTCCTTGACAAGACAAGAGCAATCAAGGAAGAGCTTGAGAAGAGCTTCAGGGTTGAAATGGACGACAGGGATACCTATAGTGCCGGCTGGAAGTTCAACGAGTGGGAAATGAAGGGTGTTCCCATAAGGATGGAGGTCGGGCCGAAGGACATAGAGAAGAACCAGGTCACAATAGCAAGAAGGGATACCTTTGAGAAGTTCACAGTGCCTATGGAAAATCTGACGGAGACTATCGACAGGCTGCTGGAGGAAATACATGTTTCCTTGTTCAACAAGGCATTGAAGAACAGGGAGGATAAGACATATACAACTACCGATTATGAGGAAGTCAAGAGGATAATGCGGGAGACACCGGGCTTTGTAAAGACCATGTGGTGCGGAAGCAGGGAATGTGAAGATAAGCTTAAGGAGGACACAGGTGCCACAATAAGATGCCTGCCCTTCAACCATGAGCATGTGGGAGATACCTGCCTGGTTTGCGGAGAGAAAGCAGAAACGATGGTTTATGTGGCTAAGGCCTATTAAAACAGGATAAGCGGCAAAAATGAAGCTAACATACCTGCGCAGGTATGTTAGCTTCATTTTTTGAGGATCAGCTTTTAAGTCTGAATTTCTGCCAGGGCTCTATATGGTCAAGGAGAAAAACCTCCTCGCAGGATATCCTTCCGACAACATTCGTCCTTCCGCTGTTCTCCATATCCTTCAGAGCGATTTGCAGCTCTCCGGCATACCTGTCATACAGGCTGCCGTCTATCAGCAGGTCTCCCCTTTTTATGGGAGCTGCGTTGAATATCCCGAAGTGATGGGAGCTGTACTTTATACGGCTTTGGGTAGATCTTATCATGTATTCCGACATATCTCCCCTGTTGAAGTGAAGCTCCTCCAGTACGATTTTTCTCTCTATATCCGGAAGGCCTTCCAGTAACTCCACCTTCAGGGTCAGAAGCTCCTTATCGAGGCTGCCCAAGGCCTTCAGCTCGCTTTCCGAGGCAAAGGCATTGGCAATCAGCACATCATCAATAAGGCCGGTGTTGAAAAGGTCCTTTGCCTGCACTTCAACAGGCAGGTCCCTGTGCTCCTCCAGGGTACAGAGGCCTTCGCTCACAGGCCAGGGGCCCATACCCGCCTCCTTTGAGGAGACAAAAGCGGCAGTCCTGATCCCCTTTTGCCTGAAAAGGCCGGAGTATTTTTCAAAGTGCTTTCTGGAGAGGCCTGTGTACCTGTGTGGATAAAAGTTATGGCACCCGATCAGGTTCTCCGCTTTTGGCTTATGGGAAAGAATATTGTCCAGGCAGCTTGTTCCGCTGCTCATATTTATCTCTATCTTGAGCCCATAGGGGTTGAAGGTCATGAGGCTTTCCTCAAGTCCGCTGAAGCCCAGATCCAGCCTGATTCCTGCCAGCTTCAGCTCATGGAAGAACTTCAGGTCCCGGTAGTCCAGGCCAAGGGCTTCAAAAACAGCGGGACTCACATCGGCGATAACCTCCATTCCCAGGCCCTCTGCGTGGCCGGCGACCTCTTTAACCTTATCCAGGTCCTTTTCAGCTGAAATAAGACAGGTGAACAGCCTTGTAAAGCCGTAGCGGGAAGCAAGGGAAATATAGGCCTTGGTTTCCTCCAGCCCTGCTCTGCCCGGATAGACTGAAATTCCCAGCTTCCTCATTTTGATCCCCTCCAATATGGAAATAATATTGAGTATATCTCAGTCAAGACTAGTACTCTGTAACACCTAAAACTTGCTAAGGAATTAGGTGTTACAGAGTACTAATATATTGCCCTGTACAGCTCAATGAATTCTCCGGCCAGGTCCCTTATGGTCATTGCACCCATAAGGTGGTCCTGTGCATGGATAAGCAACAGGGACAGCCTGGTCTCACGGCCTTGGGCCTCTGCCTGTATAAGCTTCGTCTGCTCGGAATGTACCAACAGCAATTTCTTATTGGCTTCCTCCAGGCATGCGGCAGCCCTGTCAAAATCCTTTTTCCTTGCATACCCGATGGCTTCCATGCTTGAACTTCTGGCATCGCCGCTATGTGCAATGATGGTGAATATAGTAGTTTCAATATCCATAATAAACACTCCTTGTCGCATTACTGTTGGAGGAAACTGGAGCGCTTGACCTCAAGCGCTCTGATTAACTGATTTTGCGCCGGCTTTATGGTCGGTTGTACCGGGTTCGTTTGCCATATTGTCAGCCAGCTTGACAAAAGGCAGGTATATGAGAATTGCGATTACAAAGTTTACGACTGAAAGCAGCCCGCCCATTATGCTGCCGCCTGTGGCAAGGAAGCCGCTTATGCCCACGGGGGTTATCCACGGTATCTGGACATAGGTCATCGGCACCAGACCCGAGGCAGTTGCGATATATGCAACAAAGGTCAATATTCCCGGCGTGAGTATAAAAGGTATAAGCAGTATCGGATTGAGGATGAGAGGCAGGCCGAACATCATGGGTTCATTGATGTTGAATAAGCCTGCAGGAGCGGAAAGCTTTGCCACCTCCCTGTATTCGTTCCTTTTCCTGGCGGCTATATATATTGCAATTATCAGGGCTAAGGTAGCACCGCAGCCTCCGATGTGGACAAAGGAATCATAGAAGGCTTTTGTGACGATATTGGTAGCTGCAAGTCCCTGCTGGACCGCACTTGCATTTGCTTCAAGAGCGGGCAGGTACAAGGAGTTTACTATCGGGTCGAAAATATTGCCTCCATGCAGGCCGAAGAACCAGAACACATTTAAGAGCACTGCAAGAACAATGGCCGAGCCCAAGCCCTGGCTGAAGCCCTGCAGAGGCTGCTGTATGGCATTATAAATTATATCATAAAGGCTGTTGGCTCCGGCATTGGTGATTATATGCGCTACTATTCCGAAGAAATACAGGGATGCAATGCCCGGGATTACGGCAGCGAAGGCCCTTCCTACAGCAGGAGGGACAGTGTCAGGCATTTTTATGGTAAGCTTTTTCTTCAGCAGCTTTACAAATATTTCGGTCGATATGAGTGCGACGATAATTCCTGTAAATAAGCCTGTAGCATTCAGGTATCCCCAGTGGATGTATCCCCAGCCTGCGTCCCCATGGGCCTGGGGCGTGACCGCGATGAAGGAGGCTACGGCGATAAGTCCGGCGGCCAGCGCATCCGAACTGTAGCTCCGGGCAAGGCTGTAAGCTGTCGAAAATACTACTACCAAAGTCATAATTGCAAAAGTACCCCACCATACATTCCCATTGATCCCCGTAAGGATACCGAGAGAAGGGATCCAGTTAAAAAGGGTGTTGTTCAGCAATACGGCCACTGAGCCTCCAAGTATCAGCGGCATTATGCTTACAAAGCCGTCACGTACTGCGACAAGATGTCTTTGGGAGCCGATTCTTCCGGCTACCGGGACAAAATACCTTTCCATGAATTCCAGAAAGCGTTTCATATTAATCCCCCTTATATATTTATAGGTCCAACCGTTACCTGGCAGCAGTGAGCTCTAATGCCTGTTTCAGCACAGCATCCCCCTTCATAAGGCCATAAGTAAGGCCGTCAATTACCGCTATCGGGATACCTTTGGGTTCAAGCTCCTTCTTCAGTTTACTGAACAGGAACCTTACCTGCGGCGCCAGAAGCACTACGTCAGCC
>JAEXXN010000088.1 GCA_023405875.1 Bacillota bacterium
ACTTGAGGTAGAAAGAATATGCAATAATATAACAAAAATAGAGCGGATCAATAAGGTAAACGGCGAAATTATTTATCCTGAAGAGATTATCAGGAAAATAGAGGAGGTACTCTAATATGCCCAGTACTTTAGTAGAGAATTATTTCAGAGCTGACAAGCTGCCGCAGATATGGTGTCCGGGCTGCGGACATGGAACCATAACAAGAGCAATAGCATCGGCCATAGATAAAGCCGGCCTTGATAAAGATAAAGTCTGTGTAGTTTCAGGAATAGGCTGCTCCTCAAGAGCCCCGGGCTATCTGGATTTCAATACACTGCATACAACACACGGACGTGCACTGGCTTTTGCTACAGGGATCAAAATGGCAAAGCCCGACATTAAGGTAATAGCCATAATGGGTGACGGAGATTCTACAGCCATAGGCGGTAACCACCTTATTCATGCGTGCAGAAGGAATATCGGAATAACAACAATAGTATATAACAATAATATCTATGGGATGACCGGAGGCCAGTATTCTCCCACAACACCCAAGTTCGACAGGGGGACTACGGCGCCTTACGGGAATATAGACAAGGCCTTCGATATATGCGACCTTGCAGCATCTGCAGGAGCAACTTATGTAGGAAGAGCAACGGCTTATCATGCCAACCTCTTGACTTCACTGGTTCAGAATGCACTGAATAATGACGGCTTCTCATTGATAGAAGCGATGAGCATGTGCCCTACCTATTACGGAAGAAAGAACAAGAAGGGCAGTGCCGTTGATATGATGGAATGGCAGAAAAACAATGCAGTAAATATTTCAGCTGCAGCAAAGTTATCACCTGAAGCATTAGAAGGAAAATTCCTGATCGGCGAATTCAAGAATAGCCCTGAGCCGGAGTATACCGGTGAGTATCAGAAGATTCTTGATAAATTGAAGAAGGAGAGATAACCATGGAGAAATATGAGGTCAGACTTAGCGGCTCCGGCGGGCAGGGATTGCTGCTGGCAGGTATAATACTTGCAGAAGGTGCAATAAACGATGGGAAGAACTCGGTCCAGACACAGTCCTACGGGCCTGAAGCAAGAGGCGGAGCAAGCAAATCCGAAGTAATAATATCCAGTGAGGCTATAGATTTTCCCAAGGTCAGAAATTGCGATATACTGCTGGCATTGACACAAAAGTCCTATGAGCAGTACAGCGAAGGACTCAAGGATAACGGCATACTGATCATAGACAGTTCGGTAAGTATAAAAGAAAAAGGAAACAAGGTCGTTTACAACGTGCCTATACTTGATACGGCAGCAAAAGACCTTGGCAAGCCTATGGTTACAAATATTGTTGCATTAGGCGCAATTGTAGAAATAACAAAGATAATATCCAAGGATTCTCTCGAAAAGGCAGTTCTTGAAAGAGTGCCCAAGGGCACAGAGGATCTGAATAAAAAAGCCCTGTCAATGGGCTACAGTATAGCACAAAATTCAATGCAGTAATTGGAGATATGTTATGAGTGAAACATTTGATTTGATGAAGGTTATACAGACCAGCTTTCATAAGCTTAGCAAGGGACAAAAGATAATAGCACAATACATAATGAACAACTATGACAAAGCTGCATTCATGACTGCTGCCAAGCTTGGCGAAAAGGTTGGCGTCAGTGAATCAACTGTGGTCAGATTTGCAAATGCCATTGGTTATATCGGATATCCCCAGCTTCAGAAACAACTGCAGGAGATGGTAAAGACAAAGCTTACTACAGTTCAGAGGATTGAAATGAGCTCAGACTATACGAACAAGAATAATCTGCTGAAGAACATTTTAAAATCTGATATGGAAAATATAAGGTCAACTATTGAAGAAATTGATACTGCAAGTTTTGATGAAGCAGTGAAAAAAATATCCGATGCAAAGAGCATATATATAATAGGCTTGAGAAGCTCTACCGCTTTGGCTGAGTTCCTTGGTTTCTATCTTAACCTCATAAGGGATAATGTTCATGTTGTAACATATACGATAGGAGATATATTTGAGCAGCTTTTCAGAATAGGTAAGGATGATCTTGTCATAGCGATAGGGTTCCCAAGGTATGCTTCAAGGACGATAAAAGCCCTGGAGTATGTAAAATCCCGCGGAGCCAACACTGTTGCGATCACAGACGGAATGCTCTCTCCCCTTTGTGCGCATGCGGACTATACGCTTATTGCAAAAAGCAACATGGAGTCCTTCGTTGACTCGATAGTAGCCCCCATGAGCGTGCTGAATGCACTTATCGTTGCAGTGGGTATTAACGAAAAACATAATATTTCCGCCTCCTTTACAAGCCTGGAGGAGATATGGAACAAGTACAATATTTTTTCCGGGGACAGAGATGAATAGAGCTGAACCTGCTTCATACGAAGCAGGTTTTTTTATAGTTAAATTTATACATACCTTTCTGCCTTATATTTGGTATAATAAGGCTATAAGCCTTCGGGATTAAAGAGTTTTTTACAGGGAGTGATGATATAAATGAGTTTTTTCAATAACAAGCCCAAAATAACAAGAGCTGCTAAAGGGGATATGACTACATTCAATATAAGCTGCTACAAGGCTAAAGCTCCCGAAAAATTTAAAGCGGAGCTTCTGGGCAGGATTTTTCCGGCTGCTCCTGCCCTTGCAGTTATAGACACAAGCTTTATGTATAAAGAGCAGAAATACAACTTTCTTAATGATCAGCAGAAGCTGCTTGAGCAGCTTGACAGTGCCGCAATTGACTACCGGCGTATTGCTGTGACAAGAAAGGAAGAAATGAATATTTTCGGACTTAACGTCAGGCGGGGGGAAGGAAAAACGTATCAGGACTATATTATCGGCCTTATTATTGACCCCGGGGCGGTAGAAGCCGTTTTGAAGCTGACGGGAAGCTACAGCCTTTATTATTATTTTGACTGCGGTACAACCAACGCTGAAGAGCTTCTGGATAAATTTGAAGCCCTTTATGCTGATGATGAAAAACTGAAAGCACAGTTCCAATATTATATATTTGACGATAATTTCATGGGAAATATGGTTGTATACTGTAAGGAGCAAGCTGCCGACCATATCAGCAGTATGCTGGTATAAGTATAAGGCGTTGAAAGGTCCTGCTTTACCCGGAGCAGGATTTTTTTCGTAAAAATGTGTTATAATAAATGCACCCAAGGAGATAAAACCCTAAAGGTTTTACCTTTTATGCATTTATTGAAACGGTGTGTAGCAATCCGATTGGCGGATTGCACTTATGTTATAATAATATGGAAATTTGAGGGGGGATCTGATGACAAGATTATACATGGTAAGGCACGGGGAGACAGAATGGAACAAAGCGAGCAAAATACAGGGAGGGACCGATACCGAATTAAGCGGTTACGGGTTGGAACAGGCAAAGAAGCTTGCAAGGAGTCTCGCCGATGAAGCTATAGATGTCATTTACACCAGCAGCCTTCAAAGGGCTTCAAAAACAGCTGAGATCATAGCATACAGCAGGAGCTGCGGTATTCTGGAATCTGATGAATATCATGAAATCCGCCTGGGGCCGTGGGAAGGCATGACACTGGATGAAATTCAGGAAAAATACGGCGAGCATCTTACGGCATACCGGGAAGATCCTGCCAACTTCAGGCTGCCGGGGGCTGAAACCTTTGAGCAGCTTACCGGGCGCACCTACAATGCTGTTCTGGAGATCGTGAAAAAGCACAGCGGCAGCAATATCCTTCTGGTGTCCCACGGTACCACCATCAAAGCGGCAATTATAAAAATCCTTGGTATTGATATAAACCACTATAATAAATTCAAGATAGACAACGCTTCTATTTCAATAATCGAATTTTATGGGGATACAGCTGAAAAACCGGTGATAATAAGTCTTAATGACACCAGCCATTTGAAGGAGATTCGAAAATGACAGGAAAGGATGATTTCTTTGAGTTATGATGTAATTGTCCTGGGGGGAGGGCCTGCGGGAATGCTTGCCGCAGGAACAGCCGCTTCTGTGGGTAAAAAGACATTGCTGATAGAAAAAAACGAAAAACTGGGCAAGAAGCTGTTCATAACCGGAAAGGGACGCTGCAATGTAACCAATACCGCTGATTTTGACGAATTTATGAAGAACATACCCAGGAACTCCAAATTTTTCTACAGTGCTTTCAGCAGCTTTTCCAACGAGGACCTGGTTGGGCTGCTTACGGCTCTTGGCTTGAAGACAAAGGTGGAAAGAGGAGGAAGGGTGTTCCCGGAATCCGATAAATCAAGCGATGTGATCAAAGCCCTGGAAAAATACCTGAAAATGTACAAGGCTGAGGTGATGCTGGGAGCAAAGGTGTCGGAGCTCCGGCAGGATAACGGTGCTGTAAGGGGTGTACAGCTTGACAGCGGACAGGTTATTGAATGCAGCTCGGTTATCCTTTGTACCGGAGGAGTATCCTATCCGCAGACAGGGTCTACAGGAGACGGCTACAGCATCGCCAGGAAGGCAGGCCACAGTATAAGCGAGCTTATGCCTTCCCTGGTGCCTCTGGTGGCGGAAGACCCCTTTATAAAGGAATTGCAGGGGCTTTCCCTTAAGAACGTGGCAATAAAAGCGGCAGCGGACGGCAAACAGGTATACGAGGATTTCGGTGAGCTGCTTTTCACCCATTACGGACTTTCAGGGCCTATAATACTATCGGCAAGCTTTTATGTTTCGGATCACCTGAGGAAGAATAAAAGGATAGAACTGTCAATAGACCTGAAGCCTGCGCTTTCGGAGGAAGAGCTTGATAAAAGGCTGATCAGGGATTTTGAAAAGAATATAAATAAGCAGTTCAAGAACTCACTGGACGAACTGCTTCCCCAGAAGCTTATACCTGTTATGATTGAATTATCAGGCATAGAAGAAACAAAAGAGGTGCATCAGATCACCAAGGAGGAAAGGAAGAAGCTCATCAGGCTGCTTAAGGGTATAACAGTCACAATAGCCGGAACAAGGCCTATAGAAGAGGCTATCATTACCTCAGGAGGAATCAACCTGAAGGAGATAAATCCCAAGACAATGGAATCCAAGCTTGTCAAGGGTCTGTTTTTTGCCGGTGAAATCATAGATCTTGACGCCTTTACCGGCGGCTTCAATCTGCAAATAGCATTTTCCACAGGTTATGTTGCAGGGATGAATGCATAGCCTTGCGGCAAAAATCCACGCAAATCTTTGGCAAAGTTCAATCGTCGGAGCAATAATTGAATAAACCCCTTCCGAAATAGGAATTACTTAAATTAAGAATCAAAATCGGGAGGAATATGAATGAATACCGGATTTCAAGATTGGTGGAGCAGGATCAATAGCCTGCTGTGCAGAATACTCATAGTTCTTATTGCAGCTTTTATGGTATCCCAGTCCATACTTCTGAACCAGACACTGAAGACATTTATAAGCAGGACGGATAAGCTTGAAGGGAAATCCATTGCCGACAGCCAGCTATTTATAAAAAAAGGGGAAATTGAGATTTCTGTTGACAATTATTCAGTATTGAAGCCCCTGGTGTTTTATGTTAATGGTGAAAAGGTCAGCACTCCCGGGGGAACGACAATAAAGCTCCAGGTAAAGGAAAACGACGTTATAGAAGTAAGCGGTGCCGGCCATGGGGATACAGTCGTGCTGAAGGTTACAGGGATCTCTGAGGATATTATGGTCCCGGAGCTGGGAAAGCTCATATATGTGAATAACAATCTTGTAATGATTGACCGTGTAAGACTCAAATAACTTTTATTTCACAAAACATTCTGGTAAAATAATATATGTCGTTTTACAATATATTTCGCGAAATAGCTTAGTTAGGGGGATATCCAGGATGGATCATAAGGTCATAGCCATAGACGGGCCTGCCGGCGCGGGAAAAAGTACAATAGCAAAATGCCTGGCGGATATGATTGGCTACACATACATAGATTCAGGTGCAATGTACAGGGCTCTGACGCTGAAGGCTCTGAGAGAGAACATTCCCATGAAGGAGACTGAGAGGATAATAAGCCTTGCAGAACAAACAGATATCGACTTCAAGGAAAACAGCATATATATAGACGGCAGGGCTTCCGACAAGGAAATAAGGGAAGAAGCCGTCAACCGGAACGTTTCATATGTTGCTGCCATACCTGAAGTAAGGAGGCTTATGGTTGAGCTTCAGAGAAAAATATCAAGGAACAAGAATGTTGTTATGGATGGCAGGGATGTAGGAACTGTCATCTTTCCGTCAGCAAGCATCAAGTTTTTTATAACTGCTTCAGTTGAGGAAAGAGCCTTGAGAAGATGCTCCGAGTTAAAAGAGAAGGGTTATGCCGCAGAAATAGAAAACATAAAGGCACAGATAGTGAAAAGGGACCATATTGACTCTACAAGAGAGGATTCACCTCTTGTGGCGGCTTCAGATGCAATACTGATCGATACAACAGGCAAAAGTGTTGAGACTGTCCTTGATGAAGTAATTAAATACATAGAAGCAAAGGGGGGAGGCATTAATGTTTTATAGCTTTGCCAGAGCAGTACTCATACCGATATTTTTGTTTTTTTATAATTATAGAGTCACCGGCAGGGAAAACGTGCCTGAGGGCGGTGCATACATCGCCTGTGCAAATCATCTGAGTGCAATAGATCCCATATTTGTAGGCATCTCACTGCCCCACAGGATGTTCTTCATGGCAAAGGCCGAATTGTTCAGGACCAGACTGATCGGGGCGCTGATGCGCGGATTGGGTGCATATCCTATCAAAAGAGGAGAAGCGGACATAAAAAGCATAAAAACCTCGTTAAAGCTATTGGGTGACGGCAAAGTCCTGGGTCTTTTTCCGGAGGGTACAAGATTCAAAGCCAGTGAAGCAGCAGCAGAGCCGGGTATTGCACTGCTTGCAATAAAGTCAAAGGTTCCTGTGCTGCCGGTTGCCATAGTCAGCAATTATAAATTTTTCAGAAGGACAAGGGTAATCATCGGAAAGCCTATTGAACTGACCGAATACTATGATAAAAAGCTGCGTAATGAAGACTATGTCAAAATAAGCACCGATATCATGAATACTATTAATGAACTTAAGAAGGATGCTGCAAATGAAAATAATTTTAGATGAAAATGCAGGCTTTTGCTTCGGAGTAAAAAAAGCGGTGGACAAAGCCTTTGCTGAAGCAGAGCATAACCAAAACAGGAGAATATATACTTACGGACCGCTTATACATAACAATCAGGTTATAAATAAGCTGGAAAGCCTCGGGATCAGTCGTATTGACGATGTAAGCCTTATGGAGCCGGGTGAAGCTGAGCTGATAATACGCTCTCACGGAATTCCGGAGGAAAATTACCGTCTGTTTGAAGAAAGGGGCATAAGATATATTGACTGTACTTGTCCATATGTTTCGGCAATACACAAAAAAGTAAGGGATTATTACCAAAAAGGGTATAAAATAATAATCGCAGGAGATAAAGACCACCCTGAAGTTATTGGAATCAATGGATGGTGCGATTATACCGCCGATATAGCCTGCGATGAAAAAATAGTAGACAAACTTCCTATATATGATAAAATATGTTTAGTTGCACAAACTACAATTACAAAAAAAATCTGGGACAGCGTAGTGGATGCTATTCAACAGAAGTACAAAAATGCAATAATATTTAATACGATCTGCAGCGCAACGGAGAAGAGGCAGGAATCAGCAGCGCAGCTTTCAAAGGCTGTTGATTGCATGATTGTGATCGGAAGCAGGGAGAGTTCCAATACGAATAAGCTTTATCAGATATGCAAGGAAAACTGTGATAATTCTTATCATATTGAGACAGCAGAGGATTTGCCGACAAATGTGCTGAAAAAATTTGAAAAGATTGGAATTACAGCGGGTGCATCCACACCTGATTGGATAATTAAGGAGGTTATCGGAAAGATGCAAGAGATTAACGACAACATGATTGAGAATCAGGAAAGTATGGTTGAGGACCAGGAAAATATGATGGAAGAGTATGAAAAGACCATGAGAAACGTCTACTCGGGCGATACAGTCAAAGGGACTGTTATTATGGTTACAGATGATGAGGTCATGGTCAATATTGGATATAAATCCGACGGTATAATCAAGAAGGAAGAATATACCTGGGAGCCTGATGTTAGCCTGAAG
>JAEXXN010000486.1 GCA_023405875.1 Bacillota bacterium
TGTTAAGGTCGAAGCTGTTAACATCGGTTCCGGTGTTGTAATACCCGACCTCCGGCTCCCCGGCAAAGCTGAAAAGGAATATTATATCCTCCAGGGCATCCTTCACATCTATGGTAATATCTCTTTCTGCATCGGGATATTCGGTATTGGTTCCGTTGCTTTTTTCGGTATCCTCTGCCTTGAAGGCCTCCGTTGTCTTGTATACTATTGTATCCCCGGTAGCAAAGGCTTCCAGAAGCTGAATTATTGCATCGGTGCCCGGGCCCTCCTCCTGCTGGATGCTGTTGAACCATACGGGGAGCTTGTATTCTCCCACGGTCCCTGCTGCAAGCCTATCCTGCAGTTCCTGGGGAGCTTCAAGCATCAGCGGCAGGGTCTCCTCCAGGTATTGCTCCACTGCCGCTTCATCTTCGGCAAGTATGACAAAGTAAGCAGCCCTGCCCTCGGGGGTTTGGCCCAGGGACTTGTATTCTATATATCTTCCGGGTTTTGCGTTTTCTATTATACCGTCTATGGCAGGCTTTATTTCCTCCCCAGTATGGTAGCCGTCATAGGCATTATATTTTATTACTGTGCTTATAGCTTTATCCCTGGAGGTATCCTTCAGCTCAAGGGCATAATTTCCTATTAAAGCAGGGTAAAGGCTCCGTGGGGCTCCGCTGAGATTTTCCGTTCCATAGGGCAGGTCGAACCTTAGCTTTGCTTTTATCAGTGATCCCTTAAGGGAAGGCTCCTCTGTAAAGCTGATAAACGGATCTCCGGTATACCCCTTATCCTCCTGCTTATATTTCCTCCACTGGCTGAATTCCTTACCCCCAAGGGTCCATTTCAGCTTTTCCAGGTCGGGGATGTATCCCAGCTCTGCCGTAACCTCAAGCTCCTCCGGCTTTGACATGGCCAAGAGCTTATCGCTGAGTTCCATTCTGGCTGCCCCTTCTCCCGGTGTTCCGACCTGCAAAAGCAGATTTGTAAGCACCTGGGTGAAGGTTCTCAGTCTTTCATTGATCCTTCCCGGGAAGGAAGCTTCAATATATTCCATATTATCATAACCGGTATGCCATATTTCACCGTTGCTGCCATATTGATAATCTGCCTGCGTATACCCGTCCATAGCTCCCAGGGTCCAGTTCGCTGCCTCAAAATACGCAAAAGGAATCCCTTTTCCTTCAAAGGGTGCATGATCGCTCCAGGGGCCCGTTGTTCCTGCCGGATATTCCGGATTGAGCCCCTCCTGGGTTTTTAGCTTAAGCTCCAGACTTTCTGCTATATCAAGTGCCAGCTCCCTCACCCAGCCCTTTTCCCCTTCATCTCCATATACGTACATATAGTCCCCTGCAATACAGCCGTCAAGGTTTATCATCGCTACAGTGCCTGCAATATCCTCTTCCGTCATTTGCGATACATAGTATCTTGAACCGTTCAAGCCGCTTTCTTCGGCGCCAAAGGCTATGAATTTCACTGTGCAGGGCGTTTCAAGCTCAGCTATCCGCTCTGCCGCTTCAAGCATGATCGCAATCCCTGAGGCATTGTCGTCCGCACCTTTGCCGTACATATGGACAGCTTCCGATCGTTCAACCAATACAGGCTCCGGCGATACCGAATCGTAATGAGCCCCAACTATGACCGTTTTATCAGAAATACCCGGCTTTGCGGCTATAACATTGGCAGATTGATAGCCGACCTTTTTTGATATGAAGCTGAAGGGCTGGACACTGACTGCATAGCCCATTTCAGCCAGTTTTCCGGCAATATATTCTCTTGCCTGCAATTCAGGGTTGTCCTCAGCATAGGTGCCGGTTGCCTGCTCCGCAGTCCTAGATCCTATGTTTTCAGAAAAATGTACCAGATGCCCATAGGCAGCTTCTCCATAATCAGCTGCTTCAGCGGTTGGAACTATTTTGGCGGTGACCGGCTGAAGCAGGCTATTTACTTTATCCGCCTCAAGCTTTTCGGCGCCGAAAGGATTTTCAGCAGCTTGTCCCACCGTTTCCCGGGAGCCGGCCCCATTGCTTCTGCCGGTCTCATCCGGCTTGCCGTCTACGGATAAAGACGGTATGCCCTCCCTGGCATAGACAGGCGCAAAGCATGCTGACAGCAGCATAAGCAGTACTAAAAAAAGTGATAGCGCTTTCCTTGACATAAAATACCTCCCCCAATAAATAATATTAAGCTGCATCCACGCATAAACTACTGCTGAATCTTGGTGTTGTACAAGTTATATGCTGAGCCCGGGCAAAAAAGTACAGGAAGGATAAAATCCTGCCTGTTATATATTTCGCATAAATATTCCTTAATTTTGTTGAATTCACGCCATACTCCGGCTGTAATGGCTTAGACAGGGGCAATATGGTGACTGAGAGGCTATTACACATGTACCGGATTATGATATAATATTTCTGACACTGTTTTGTCAAAATACGTACAAGGAGTATTAGTAAATGAAGTATATTATACGCACTATGTTATGCATCTGTTGCTTTACAGCTTTGTTTTTCCCGGTCATCGCAACCGCTGATAATACCGTCGTCACACCGGCTATTGTTTTTGAGGACGGCTCCTCCTACCCCGCCGGTCTGGTGGATAAGGAAAGAGAAGCCGGAAAGCTCATTCTCTATACCCGGAATTACGGAGAATTCACCAAGCCCTTTACCGAGGACATCCTTGAGTTTGTCATAGTGAATGATATTGTTGTACATAAGAGCACCAGCCGGGCAACCGGTACATATATACCTCCCAACGGCTGTGTGGTATCCTTTTCAAGTACTGACGCAGACCTTGTGAAGCGTATGGAAACAGGACGGGAGGTATCCATAAACAACATTGATATGCCTGTCACGCCTGATATGTATTTTATACTCGGTGACGTTCTGGTGCCCATAAACCAGATCAACGCAGTAAGGGATGCCAACCAGGTAATATTGTATAACCCGGCCTTCGGTGAATCTACAAAAACCAACATCTGGGGAATTGAATTGACCGTGGTGAACAGCACCGTCACAAAAATCGCCAGGCTCTCAAATGATAATGCAGTACCCTCGGAAAGCGATTCCAGGATACCTGAAGCAGGAGCGGTAATATCAATACACATGGGCAGCCCCTATTACAAGCAGATAAATGAAAGCGTAAAGACCGGGGATACTGTCAAAATATCTGCTGATGCCAAATTGTACAATGCAAGCAAAATAAGCTATGCAGCGTACAATCCGAAAACCCTTGCGGATAATCCCGGCGCCTGGGATGCAACGAAGGGCAAGCCTTATGACGGCTTCAGAGGCCCCAACCAGCTGATAATATATGACAGCACCTACGGTGAAACCAGCGGAACAAATCCATACGGCTATGAAGTAACGGTAAACAGCGACGGAATAATAACAGGTACCGGCGGAAATGATTCAAGCATACCTGAAGGGGGATACATCCTCTCAGGACACGGAGACAGCCTGAAATGGCTTGAGACCTATGCGCTTCTCGGCGCAAGGCTCACACTGAATCAGACTAAAAAGACAGCTATCGTCATACTCTCTCCTGATTCCTATATAAACAGGGCCGCTTTGAGTATCAAGACGGCAAAGGACAGCCTGGACCTTGCAAAACGGCAGTATCTTGATATTCAATATGACAAGGCGGCTGAGACCGTCAGCATCGCTGAGGCAAAGCTTGAAGTCCTGAAGGCCCAGGCAGCGGAAGGCAAATATGACGGTATGACAAATACGGCGGTAGAAATTCAAGGTATAGCAGACCAGGCCTTCTACATGACCTTTGAATCAATGAAAGCGGAAAACAGGGCAGTATGGCTCAGGCCAAGAGACAGCAGCATTGAGCAGATAAAGAAAAGGCTGGATATGCTCAAGGAGCTTAATATAAACATGCTGTACCTGGAAACCTACTGGGGCGGCTATTCCATATACCCGACCACCAACGGGCTTCTCAAGCAGAACCCCATGTTCAACGGCCTGGATATTCTTGAAGTGTACCTGAAGGAAGCCCATGCCAGGGGAATAGAAGTCCATGCCTGGGTGGAAAACTTCCTGGTGGACACTCCCATAGCAGCTCAAAAGCCTGACTGGATGGCTGTAAGCAGAAAGGGCGATACCTGGTATCTGGAAAACGGAACTACCAAGTACCACTTCCTGAATCCCGCCCATCCCGAGGTCCGTGATTTCCTATCGGGCATATATAAGGAGCTGGTGAAAAAATACAACCTTGACGGGCTTCAGTTTGATTATATGAGGTATTCACATTCCGGAGATTATACAAATGACTTCGGCTATGACACCTATACCAGGCAGCTTTTTAAAAGCTATGCCGGAACTGACCCGATAGCTCTCATGCCCGGCGATGAGCTATGGGAAAAGTGGTGCAGCTTCAGGACCCAGCTCATAAGCTCTTATGCTTACAGGGTGATTTCAGAAGTAAAGTCCCTGAAGCCGCAGCTTAAAATCTCCGCAGATGTATGGCCCGAGTATGATAAGACCCTTACAGACATATATCAGGACCCAAGGGCTTGGGTAAGAAACGACTACATCGATGACCTTATACCTATGTCATACTATCTCCATGAAGGTCCGGTGGTTGATGATATTATGAACTCCCTGGAGTTTTCAAGGGGATATTCGCAGATCATATCCGGAATTGCCTCCTTCAACAAGGTAGATGCCAAGGTACTGCTGAAGCAGGTAAACGCCATAAGGAATACAAACACAAACGGCATAGCGATATTTGAATACGAATCCCTGTTCAACAGGGGCTACAGCAAGGTATTGCAGCCCGGTGTCTTCAGTACAGGTGCTGCTGTAACAAACAGGAATCCCTCTCAATCCATCAGGCTGCTCCTTGATGATATAATCAGGAAAATCGATGCCATATATTTAAGAAACTCTGCTTTAACAATGGAACAAGCAGAAAAATGCAAGGAGCTTATAGGCGGGATCAAGACCAGCTTGACCGATGATATGATAGATGCAAGAACGGCATATTCTCTGAAAGCCGTCATTGAAGAAACAATTACCGTCCTCGTCAAGGATGAGCTTCTTGATAAAGAGGCTGCAAACCGTATTATTTATGATCTGAAGAGATCAGCTGCAATAATAGACGGGTATATTTCGGGCAGCAGGTTCCTGACCGGGCACCAGGTAAGCAGGTTACAGATTGAAATGCCTATTTCAGCCATTGAGGACGGCAGTGAAATACCTTATAGAGTCAAAGCTGTCTTTGAGGACGGTTCAGTGATGTACCCGGATAAGTCCCAGTACCTTATAAGGTCAGGCAATCCGGCTGCTGTTGAAATTACCGATAAGTATATTAAGATAAAGGACAAAAATGCAATGTCGGTGATTACAATAGAGATCCTTGACAGCTTCAGCTTCAGTACTGCAAAGGGTACCTTCCGGGACGTGGTGTTTGCTGTCAATAATATGGGCAGGACTATATGGGATGCTGAATACGGCACACTGAAAGTCACTGAAACAGGCTTCAACTCTGCCGGTCTTGACTGGGCAAGTACAACAGTCGATTCCGATATTACCGGATATATCGTCTATCGCAATGATTCAGAACTGGCAAGAACCCCTTTTTCCAGCTTAACGGACCGGAACCTGGAACCGGGGGAAACGTATATCTATTACATCAAGGGCTTTGATATAGAGGGCAATATAATTTATGAAAGCAGCAGGGCAACAGTTAAAACAAAGGCTCTGCCGATGGTGTCTGAACGCAGGCAGTGATACTCTGAGCGAAGCGGAAAGTCTTAATATCCTCCGCTACGTTCAGTATTACAGAAAAAATGGGGATGTGTCTTTAGAATAATCCAGGGACACATCCCTCACTTCTTCAATAGCAGGGTATTTAATGGTGGCAAAAAACTGTGCAGATCAAAAGCTAATGCACCACTTTTGATAAAATATAATATTACTTAAAAATTTCCCAAAGAGCATCACGAATTCTATCTAAAGGTTCATTTAAGAGTTTTCTTTCTTCAAAATTCTCTCCAAATATAAAATTCAGAAAGTCCTCCTCCTGCTGGATATAAATTATGGTAGTTTCTTTGAATATCAATAATTTTCTTTTCGTTATCCATATCACACTGAATAATATTTAGTGTGATATTTATTATTCTTTTTTGATTTTCTAGGGATTTATCTCCATATTTATCTAAAATAGCTAGAACTTCTTCGATAATCAATCGGGCCTTTATATACAGTGGTTCCTTTAGGAATCTTAATAGCATAATTTGTATTAATAATAGATGTACCTGTTAATTCTCCAGTAATTGGATCAATCCATTGTGGTTTAACTGCTGTGTCTAGCCTAAACTTTTACAACCGACTCTACCGGTTCAGGGGTGAACCATTGGCCTAAAGGCTTTAATAGTTTTTCTAGTTTTGATACATCGCCTCCCGACTTAGCAATTAAATCATCAGCGACTTACTTAGGCATTA
>JAEXXN010000104.1 GCA_023405875.1 Bacillota bacterium
AAATTCTTTATTTCTTTGCTTTCCCCCGGCTCCTGCTCCTTGAACTGGTTACACGGAAATCCAAGTATTTCAAAGCCCTGAGCATTATACTTCTCATACAGCCCCTGCAGCTCTTCATACTGCGGAGTGAATCCGCATTTGCTTGCAGTGTTCACTATAATGAGCACCTTGCCCTCATATTCCCTTAGGCTGATATCCTCTTCATCTATGTTTCTTGCGGAAAAATCGTATATCGACATATTTTCATCCTCCTTTGTTTTCTCCTGTTTTCATAGCCCCAGCAATTCTGATACTTCCCTCCTGTCAAAGCCGATAATGACTTTGTCCCCCACCATTATCAACGGGACTGACCTGTACCCCTTTTTCATAACATCCATTCTTGCTTCTTTATCCTTTGAAATATTATACTCGGTAAATTGGATATTGTGCTCTTTCAAAAATGCTTTTGCTTCGTGGCAGTATTCACATCCGCTGCTAGTATAGATCGTTACCGGATTCATAGCTGGCTATTCCCCTTTCATTCCGATCGCATACCGATTTAATTCAATTTAATTTTATGCAATCAGTATATAGTTTTTGATTTCCTTTGTCAATAACATAAATAGTAACTGTTAAAAAATTTATCTTATAACAAGATTTCAATGAGGCGGGATATATTCTCACCTCCTGTTGGACAACGAAATCGGTGCCCGACACCTATAAGAGGTGGGGGCATCTTTAGCCTCGTTATATATTACTATGCTTTAAACAGGCAAACTGATACCAGGTACTTCGGTTATACCTCCCGCATATGGTACTTTACTAAAACCAATCCCCGCTGACTTCCCTGAAGTTCCTTATTATCGGGTATTTGCCCTCAAATACCGAATAGTCGCTGCCGGTTGAATCCACAATGACAATTTTTCCGGCTGCTGCCGCTTCAGCGGCTTTTATCCCGGAGACAGAATCCTCAAAGATCGTGATATCGCTGCTGTCCAGCCCCAGAACAGCTATTGCCTTGAGGAACAGGTCCGGGAAGGGCTTTCCCCTCATGGAACCGTCATTATATATGATATGCTCTTCTTTGAACCACTTGCCAAGCCCCAGCTTTCTCATGTAAAAATCAACATTTTCTTTTCCCGAAGCAGTTGCAATAACAAAGGGGATATCCTTCTCCCTCAGCTTTTCAAACATTTCGGGCACACCCTCGGCCAGGGAAAACCCGTCAAGCTCCTCACAAAGCCTCTGATATTCATATTCCTTTTCCAGGGCGTAACGCTCCACCTCCCCTTGAGTTATGCTGCCGCGGAACAGCTCTGTCAATATCTCTCCGTTCAGGCGCCCGTGCATCTTCCGGTGCTTTTCTTCATCAGACATGAAGAACCCATGTGCCTTGAAGAAATTATCCCAGGCTATATTATGCAGCTGTGTGTCCCACAGCAATGTTCCGTTAAAATCAAAAATAATTCCTTTTCTATTCATCAGCTTAAACATGACATATCGGGGAAATATATCATATATCTCCTTTCATAACAGCTTCATTTAAGAATAACCACCGTAACGCCTTCATTGTTTGCTATCCTGCGCTCATAGCCCTCCAAAGCCCTGCACATGGCCAGAAGCTCTCTTTTTCTGTTCCACCAATGCTCCCCTCCTGCGTAGGCTCTGACAATACCCTTCATGCTGCTATCCCCAAGGCACCTCGTAACGGCAGACTTTATGCTTCCCCCCACACCGGAGGAGCCGTAGCCGTGTATCAGAATGACCGCTTTGCAGCCCAAGCCTTTATTGGTGGTCAATGCATTCTTCATTTTTTGTAATGCCGCTTCAACCGTAGGCATATTGCTTTCCAAATTGCACTCTACTACTTTATTTTGCATGCTTTCGCCCGTCCCTCTGATATCATTACAGCCTGTTATCTCCCGCCATATTCCTTTTTATTTTCTATGGCAGCATCGTTTTTACCTGCAATAAACAAGTGAGCTTTATACTCTTTTCAGCAATTCATCGAAATATCCATAAAACTCTTCCTTGTTTCCCAAATGTACATTGTGGTCAGGATGTGATATTTCATAAGCAAGGCAATTGGAGAGCAGCTCCTGCATTCTGGAAAAATCCTCGTCTGATACAGCTTCGTGGCTCATTGATCTGATCAACAAGGTCAGGCATTTTATGTCGGACAGCAGCTGAAACCAGTCTTTATCATAAGCAATACCTGCCGCCATAGCCTGTGGACTGAACAGCATATTGTATCCCTCTGCAGTTTCGGTCAGGCTGTTCAGGAAGTATTGACAGCTCAACTCTGAATCTGTAGCCTGCCTGATAAAAGCTCTTGCTTCTGTCAGGCTGGAAAAAGGCAGCGGCCAGTCTTTTGTCAGCGGGTCAACAGCAGGTATCTGTTCCAGGGGCAAGGGCTCCGGTCCCGCGGGTCCCGATGCGGATCTGTCAAGTATGGCCAGGGCTTTTATACGCTCAGGATATAGTGCAGCCATGTATCCGGCTATACGCCCTCCCATGGAATGGCCTGCTGCGATAACTGTATCCAGCTTCAGGTGATCCAGCAATTCAACCATGTCTCCAGCCATTTCTTCAGCGGAATATTTTGATACGGGCTTGCTGCTCAAGCCGTGCCCTCTTTGATCCGGTGCGATAATCCTGTATTGCTTTCCATAGTGTTGTATAAAATCATACCAGGTTTCCGCCCTTCCCCACCTTCCGTGCAGGCAAAGGATAACCGGTCCTTCAGTTTTGGTGTCAAAATAGAATATGTCTATATCCTTCAGCCTGGCAATATCTCTGTAAATTTTAACCTTTTCCATATTTTCTCCTCCTTATTATGTATTACAGCTCTATATCAAACAATTGTCAAGCAGCTCCCTGACCTCCTTTTCCTTTTTAAACAGGAGGCAGCCCCCATCATGCTCTCCGAGCAGCATTCCGGTCTCAGCAAGCTTTCTGAATAAGGGAGATTTTAATGCCTCCCTCAAGGTGCAGTCTCTTATATTGGTATCTGAATAAGGTGAGAAGGGGCACGGCTCTGCCGATCCGTCCGCATTGATGTGGAAAAAGCCTCTTCCTGCTGCAAGGCATCCCCCTGAATACTTTTCATCTCCGGGAAAGGACAGGAGGATCGCATCCCCATATTGCTCCCTGAGTGTCTGAAGTCCACCCTCCAGTATTCTGCGCTCTGCATCGGCAGGAGCCAAATGCTCCGTCGCTTCCGAAACCGGAACATACTCTACAAAGATCAATGCTCTGCAGCCTTTATTGTACAGCCTGCCGAAAAAGGACTTATCAGTCACAGTCCCTATATTTTCAGTTGTCAGGGTAACAGCGGCGCCATACAGGATACCTTTTTCCTTAAGTGTATCCATTACCTTCATCAATGCAGCATAAGTCCCTTCTCCTCTGCGCCCGTCCGTTTGTTCCCTGTCCCCTTCCAGGCTTAGTACAGGTACAAGATTTCTATTTGAATCAAAAAGCTTTATATATTCTTCCTGAAGCAGCGTCCCGTTGGTAAACACAGGGAATATGATCTCCTTGACCTCCGCCGCCCTTTCTATGACATCCCTGCGCATCAGAGGCTCTCCCCCTGCAAGCAGTATAAAGGCTATTCCAAGCTCCCGGGCTTCCTCGAATATCCTTTCCCAGCTTTCAGCAGAAAGCTGTTCCTTTTTAAGCTCTTCACCACAGGACTTGTTCGCCCTTGCATAGCAGCCCCTGCAAAACAGATTGCAATTGCTTGTTATGCTTGAAATCAGGAATGCAGGGATGTTCTCCCCATTCCTCGCAAAGCTTCTTCTTATTTTATCAGCCTGCTTGCTTGCCAGTGTATATCTTAGCATAAAGGCCGTTTCCTTTGGATTTTTAAAAGCTGCTTTTGCTATGCCCCTTACAATGTCTTCAACCCCATTTCTCAAATAATCGGATAAATCAAACTGCCCCTTCACCCTGATACCTCATAAATATCGTCAGTACTGCCTATACACATTCTACCGGCAATATTTCCTTTCTTAACTACTATACTCGGTTTGCCGCCCAAAAGTTTCATAAAAATGCTTTCCCTTTATCGGGGATAGCTCTGTCCTTTTTTAGCAGCATATAAACCTCGCATTCGACATTATATACAAATAAATAGTACTTTTGATACAAATAAGTAGTACTTTCGGTAGAAAAATAGCGTTTCTCCATTTATTGGATTTGAATAATGTGATAAAATTAATATGATTCAGTTGAATACAAATATACAAATCCTTCATATATGGGTAGCTTCCATAATGACGGGGTAAAGCGATTCAGGATGTGATCGATGCAAAACAGGCAATACCTTAAGCAAAATTGAGCAAGGGGGTGTACTATGTTATTCAAAAAAAGAGATAAAAGTCCCAAGGCTGTTGAATCTGTTGAAAAAGTTTCTGTAAATTCCGGGCTGAAGCCGGGCAGGGCGGCAGTATTCAAGAATAATCAGAATAAAATGCTGGTAAGGTTAAAAAACCGCATTGATGAAACCGCTCTGATATCAGGCAGCCTGATCGACACCATACAGGAGATCGGCACTTCCATTGAGGAACAGATGAAAGCAATAGACAGTGTAGTCGGAGACATCAGCAACTATTCTGCCCTGGCTGAAGAGGTCATTGCCAGTATAGAGGACAGTAAAAACATATCTCTTCAGACCCTTGAGGTTTCAAAGGAAGGCACCAATGCCCTGGAGCTGTCAGTAAATGCTATTGATGCCATACAGGATTCCGTTACCGTTGTAAAGTCCTCTGTTAATGAGCTGTACAACAAATCCAGCAATGTAGACCAATTACTATCCCTGATCAAGGACATTGCAGACAATACCAATCTGCTGGCGCTCAATGCCTCCATAGAGGCCGCAAGAGCCGGAGAAGCAGGAAGAGGCTTTGCGGTTGTCGCCGATGAGGTAAAAAAGCTGGCCAACAGGAGTATTGAGTCGGTAAAGCACATTAATGATATCCTCACGGAAATAAAGCAGAGCATCAAGAATACCTCAGAGCTTATGAATGTTACTGCCGAAAAGGTAAGCACCGGAAGGACACTGTCCAATAATACAAAAGCAGTCTTTCAGACTATAATTGACGCAGCAAACGAGACAGTGGCAGTTTCTGAGGAAATGAATCATGCCGTGGCTGCGCAGACCTCCTCCCTGGAGCATGTTATACAGTCGGCTCATTCAATGAGCGATAAGTTTTCGCTGCTGGCAAATAAGGTTGAAACGACCCAATTGAATACCCAGTGCGCATATACTTCCCTGGAAAGCCTCCAGAAGCTTTCTGCAGAGCTTGAAGCAAACAGCAACAGCCTTACAAATGAAATAGCCTCAGACAAGATGTCCGATATAAGGCTGAAGTCCTATACCTATGCTCCGCTGAAGCATATAGATGCCATGAAGGCCTTGGATCTTATCGAATCCCAGACCTTTATAAATATAAATTCAATGCTGACCCTGATAAATGAAAAGACCATGGTATCACCCGGAATCGCAAAGAGCTGGCGTGTTCTGGATGATCAGGTCACCTGGGAATTCCAGCTGCGCAAGGGTATAAAATTCCACAACGGAGATATATTGACGGCAGAGG
>JAEXXN010000132.1 GCA_023405875.1 Bacillota bacterium
TGCCAGGGAGGTGCCTCCGAGTGCTACCGAGCCGGGAGAAGCCTTGTACAAGCTTGTAAGGTACGGCGGACTTCCGGCCTCCGAGCTTGCCGACAATGACAACCTTGAGGATGCGATCCTTGCTATACTTATAGGTGATGCGGTACTCTTCATAGATACCACGGAAAAATGCATCGTAATAGGAGCCAAGGGCTGGCCTATGAGGGGAGTATCGGAGCCCAACACCGAGTCGCTGATAAGGGGACCCAGGGATGGGTTCACAGAAACCTTCAGGGTAAATACCGCCCTTGTAAGAAGGCGCATAAGAGACCACAAGCTGAAGCTGAAGCAGATGAGGGTGGGCAAGAGGAGCTTCACCGATGTCGGAGTGATGTATATTGAGGATATAGTAAGCCCTGAACTGGTGGAAGAGGTCAAACGCAGGATAAAGACGATAGATATTGATGCAATAATGGAGAGCGGGTATATTGAACAGCTTATAGAAGATAACTGTCTTTCGCCCTTTCCTCAGATAAATGTTACCGAGAGGCCGGATGAGGTGGCAGCGTCGCTATATGAAGGAAGAGTGGCAATACTGGTGGATAACTCCCCCTTTGCCCTCATAGTGCCTACAACCATGAACAGCCTCTTCCAGTCGCCGGAGGATTACTATGACAGGTGGTATGTTGCGTCCATACTGAGGCTTATAAGATATGCCGCAAGCGTTCTTTCGCTGCTGCTGCCTTCACTGTACATAGCTGTTACCTCCTTTCATCCGGGAATACTTCCGGCTAAGCTGGTAATATCAATAGCGGCTGCGCGCCAGGGTATTCCATTTCCGGCTCTTATTGAAGCCTTCCTTCTGGAGGTCACTTTTGAGCTTCTGAGAGAAGCAGGACTCCGGCTGCCTACACCCATCGGAAGCGCCATAGGTATAGTAGGCGGTATTGTAATAGGTTCTGCAGCAGTGGAAGCAGGAATAGTAAGCCCTATCATGGTAATTATTGTGGCGATAACAGCCATATCCTCCTTTTCCATCCCCAATTACAGCCTTTCGGTAGGCTTCAGAATGCTCAGGTTCGCGCTTATGGTTCTTGCCGGCATATTGGGGTTGTACGGGATAATGCTGGGAGTGCTGATTATATTGAGCCATCTGGTCAAGCTCAAAAGCTTCGGGACACCTTACATGTCACCCTATGTATCCTTTGTAGGAAGCGACTTCAAGGATACCATTATAAGGGTGCCGACCTTCATGATGGGGAAAAGGCCTCTTACGCTTGCAAGAAATACAATAAGGATGAAAAACAACAGGCATCTGATAAATCAAATGGAACAGGAGGGTGATAAGAGTGATAAAGAATAATGATATTGTATCACCCTACCAGATTGCCATGATTATAATAATGTCAGTGTTATCTGTAGGCGTATTTTCAATAGCGGGGGATGCTGCGGAGGCGGCAGGCAGCGACGGCTGGCTGATGGTGGCGGCTGCAGGCCTGATCAATGTAGTTGCGCTGTTTTTCATAATCAGGTTGAATTCCAGGTTCCCGGGAAAAACCTTTGCAGAGTATAGTCAGATTATACTTGGGGGAATTGGGGGAAAGGTATTGACAGGTATTTTTGCCGTTTACCAGCTGCTTGTCATAGCCTACGTCACCAGGGCATTTACAGAGGTAGTGAAAATGTTCCTGCTTTTCAGGACGCCTACTGAGGTTATAATGCTGAGCCTTATCCTGGTATGCACCTATATAGTAAGAGGCGGTGCCGAGTGTATCGGCAGGATAAATGAGCTGGTATTCCCGATCATTATCCTTCCGTTCTTTTTAGTGATGTTGTTCGGATTGCCTGTTATGGATTTCAGCAATCTGCTTCCGGTATTCCAGATGACTCCTGATAAAATGGCGACTGCCGTTCCGGCCATGCTATTCAGCTACGGAGGCATAGAGCTGGCACTGTTCTACATTGGCTTTATGAAGGACCCGCGGAAGGCGTATAAGCCTGGAATGTATGCAGTGCTTTTCATAACCTTTTTTATGACCATGATAACGGCATTTTGCATAGCTGCCTTCGGACCGGAGGCGACAAAACAGTTTCTGTGGCCGCTGGTTTCCTATATAAGGGCGATAAACCTTCCAGGACTGTTTATAGAGCGTCTTGACGGGGTGATGCTGACTCTCTGGATGCTGACAGTTTTTACTACGATCGTGTCGGCATATTTTGTCGTAGGCTATTCCATTTCAAAGATAGCGGGTACAAAGGAACAGAAGCAGTATATACTGCCCCTTTCAATAGTAATATATTATCTGGCATTGCAGCCGGATAGCCTGGCAGCGCTTTACTCCTGGGGAAGCAGGATCTTTCCCTATGCCATTACAGCCTTCCTGTATGTAGTACCGATTATGCTGCTGGTTGTAGCCAGGCTCAGAAAGCTGGGGGTGAGATAGATGAGAATAAACAGGCGTATAAAGGCAGCCTTGCTGCTCATACTTGCAGTATTCCTGCTTGCAGGCTGCTGGGACCAGGTGGAGATAGAAGACCGGCTTTTTGTGCTGGCTATAGGTATAGACAAAACTGAGGAAAAGGAGAAAAATGCGCCTGGGGACAGGTACACCCTCAGCTTTGTAGCGCCGGTGGTGGATAAGGTCAAGGAAGGAGAGGGCCCGGCCTTCAACACCTACAAGACCATGAACAACACTGTGATAACCTCTCTCTCTCAGCTTATGGAAAGATTCTCACAGAAGCAGTTCTACGGACATACAAGAGGCATATTTTTCGGTGAGGATATAATGAAGGATGAAGAGCTGCTGAAAGGAGTTGTGGACGGAGTCGCCAGGTACCCTGAGCTGCAGAACAGCATGAATGCATACATAGTTCCCGGGAAGGCCGAGGGGGTATTCAAGGTCGAACCCCTTTACGACAGGCTCCTTATGCCGTATATTGCCGGAATAACGGAAAATAGTGTTTATAATACAAAAATTATGAAGCTCACCCTGGCGGATATGCTGATAGCGCTTAACAGTCAGAATGGCAGCCTGGTGATCCCCAAAATCATCCCTGAAAAGAGCGAGGTAAAAATGAGCGGAGCCGGGGTGCTGAAGAATTACAAGCTGGTCGGTTATCTGGGAGATCAGGAGGTTTCGGTGTACAACTGGCTGACGGATGAGGCCAAGGGAGGCACCATATCGGTTGAGCATAACGGTATACCGGTTGCCTTCAGGCATTTTACCTTCAGGAGGGACATAAAGCTTTCCCGGATCGAAGGCGGGAAAATATATCTCGACTACAGGATGGAGACCGAAGGCAGCATAGAAGAGTTTATGATGGGAAAGAGGCTGCTTGATGATACCGTTCTCAAGGAAATAGAAAAGGAAATTGAGAAGAGGATAGAAGGGGAAAGCACCAAGCTTGTGAAAAAGTTCCAGGAGGAATACCGCATAGACCTGATCAAAGCAAAGGACTACCTGAGCAAATACCAGCCGAAGCTTTTCAAAACCATGGAAAAGGATTACGATAAGTATTTTACAGACAGCATAGTGATAAATGTAACCGCCGATGTACACATAAGGCGAGTAGGTTTAATAAAGTAGGGGACTGTCGCACGATAAGAAGGATGCGACATATCCGGAGTCTGTATAGGCTTTAGAGTGCAGATGAAATATTATACCGCAGCGAAGCTCCGAAACCAGAACTACTAAGCTCATTCCGGGCAGCAGCAAAACTCGCTGCGCTCAAACAGTTGCTGCTATTCCTCCATTTCACTAAGAAGTTCTATGGTTTCTCCGCAAGCTGCCGTATAACATTTCACAACATTCCAAAACCTGCTATCCTTAGCTTGTAACCTCCAAATCCGCCTACAGGAATGGAACATACGTAGGGAACGGTTCTAAACCGTTCCGCTTTTCTATGCCGCATCCTCCCACAATTATGCAACATTCCCTGTGAAAATGGAACACGTTACATACCTGTCCCAAAATATACTGCCCTATGATTTGTATAAATCCTTCAGAACCTGGCAATAAATAAACATGTAGGGAACAGTTCCAAGCCGTTCCGAACCGGAGGAGGATAATTATATGAAAAACAGGCTGTCAAAATACAGAATACCAGCAATTATGACCATAGCATTCTTTTTTTTCTTCGGGATACTTATGAATGTTTATATAAGTACAGACAAAGAGCTGTCGGATGTGGCCGATAAGATAATCAGGCTGCATGTGGTAGCCAACAGTGACTCCCCCTCTGACCAGCAGCTTAAGCTTCAGGTCAGGGACAGGGTGATAAAGAAAATGAGCGGACGCTTTGAGGGGCTTCAGGATGTTTCTGAGGTGAAGAAGGTTATAGCCGCCAGCCTTGGAGAAATAGAAGGTATTGTGAGGGAAACCATAGAAGATAACGGAAAGCTGTATGATGCAAAAGCAGCTCTTGTAAAAACGGATTTTCCCACCAAGGCTTATGGAAATCTTACACTTCCTGCAGGAACATACCAGGCACTGAATATAGTTATCGGTGAAGGCAAAGGCAAAAATTGGTGGTGCGTCATGTTTCCGCCCCTGTGCTTCATAGATGTGGCCCATGGTGTAGTACCTGAAGAAACCATGAAGAAGCTTGAAACATCATTGACGGATAAGGAATACAGGCTGTTGGTTTCTACAAAGGAGCCAGGTGATATGCCTGTAAAGCTGAGATTTAAAATACTTGAACTGGCAAAAACTATGAACCTCAGGCTCGCAAAAATAAGCGAAAGGTTCTAACAAAAATATTTAATGAATAAAACACCTTCTGTTACAAAAAATAAAAACAGGAGGTGTTTTTTGTGGCCAGAAACAGATTCAAGAGGCTGATCCCTTTTATAGTAATAGTATTCCTGTACGCAGCCTTTGGCGGCTGGATATATAACAGCATAATAGGCTCCGATATGGTCCAGGAGGCCGGAGCTATACTATTGAAATGGGGCTCCAGAGGCGAAGAGGTGAAGACAGTCCAGACAAAGCTGAAAAATTGGGGCTTTTACAAAGGGAATGTGGATGGGATATATGGCTGGAGGACGGCAAATGCAGTAAAAGCCTTCCAGAGGAAGCACGGGCTTAAGGCAGACGGAGTAGTGGGAAATGCAACTGCAAAGGCTCTGGGAATGCCGACAGGTACGACAACAGCTGCCAGGAAAAGTACATCAAGGAGCAATGAAAGCTATACCCTGGCTCAATGCATTCACGGTGAAGCCAGAGGCGAATCATACATCGGGCAGGTTGCTGTGGGTGCGGTTATACTTAACCGGGTAGATGATTCCAGATTTCCGAAAACAATCGCAGGGGTCATATTCCAGCCCGGTGCCTTTACAGCGGTAGCTGACGGTCAGATGTTCATGGAGCCTGGCGCCACAGCGCTTAAAGCCGCAAATGATGCATTAAACGGTTGGGACCCGTCAGGGGGAGCGCTGTATTATTATAACCCTGCGAAAACGACCAATAAATGGATTTGGTCAAGGCCTATAATAAAGGTGATAGGCAAGCACTATTTCTGTAAATAAGCCGAGGAAGCCGGACTCTGAGGTCAGGCACGAGGCGCGGGGCGCGAGGCAATAGGATTTCAAGAGGCTTCGAAGCATTGGCCTGGTCCATTGCCCATAGCCTATAGCCCCCAAAACATTTAGGAGGGTTGGATATGAAACTGTTTAATTTGCAATTGGACAGAAAGCAGTATCACAAGATAATGGTGGTGTTTGCTGCAGCTTTGATACTCACAGGCTTTTTCGCATATAACACCTATACTGAGAAAAAGCAGTACCAGACTTTTCTGCAAAACAATTACCAAAGATCCTTCAGGGATCTTGTGACAAACGTTGAAAATATCAAGCTTCTTCTTGAGAAGGCTGAGATATCCGCTTCTCCGCAGCAAAGCAATGCGATCATGTCACAGACCTGGATGCAGTCTTATTCTGCCGCCGAGAATCTCGGGCAGCTTCCGATAACCCATGTTGCATTAAGCAAGACGGAGAAATACCTGAACCAGGTCAGCGATTACAGCTACAGCCTTTCCAGGACAAATGCGCAGAACAAGCTGGCAAGCGACAAGGAAATGGAACAGGTTTCAAAGCTCAGAGGCTATGCCGGAGAATTGCTCACCCAGCTGTATAAAATGGAGGATCAGGTTGCTTCGGGCAAAATAAAGTTTGGAGAGATGCGGAAGCAAGGGAGGCTGACGCTGAGGAGAGCTTCCAAGGATGCTGTGGAAGTCAGCTTCGGAAATATGGAGGATAAATTCAGCGATTATCCTACGCTTATATATGACGGGCCGTTTTCCGACAATGTAGTCGAAGGGAAGCCGAAGGGGCTGGAGGGAGAAACTGTAAGCCTTGAGAAAGCCAAGGAAAAAGCAAAGAAGTTTATAGGCGAGGATAAGGTTGGAAAAATAACAGAAACCAGCTCGGGAAAAGGTAAGATACATACCTTCGGCCTGGAGGCGAATACCAAAGATAATGACAAAAGCAAGGCAATAAGCATAGATATAACGAAAAAGGGCGGGCATGTACTATGGATGCTGAATCCCAGGGATATACCCGAGAAGAAGCTTACAGACCAGCAAGCCAGTGATAAAGCAAAGGAATTCCTTAAGGATCAGGGCTTTGGAGAGCTTACAGAGACATACTTCCTGAAAAATGACAACACCACAACAGTGACCTTCATTGGAGTGACCAAGGAAGGTGTCCTGATATATCCAGACCTTATCAAGGTCAAGGTTGCCCTTGATAACGGAGAAATTGTCGGCTTTGATTCCTATGCATATCTTATGTCCCATGCAAAGCGTGACATCCCGAAGCCCAAGATAACCGAGGCGGAAGCAAAGAAAAAGGTCAGCACAAAAGTGCAAATAGAGAGAGTGAAGCTCGCAATAATCCCCATGCCCGGAAACAAGGAGCAGCTGTGCTATGAATTTAAAGGAAAATATGACAAGGCAGACTATTTTGTGTATATAAATGCACAGACAGGAAGCGAAGAGAATATTCTCAGGATAATAAAGGATGAAGATGGAACGCTCACACAGTAATGATTGATATACCATATATTCCATCACATAAAAAAGGTCTGTGACACAGAAAATATAAGTGTCAGCAGAGTGAAGGCCGAATATTACAACCAACCCGAAGTGATTCGATATGTCATATAAGGAGGTTCAGCTATGAGTAGAAATAGAGGCATGATGTCAGATAACCTGAAATACGAAATAGCTAGGGAACTCGGTGTAGACAATATAGTAAGATCTGAAGGCTGGGGCGGAGTTTCATCAAGAGACTGCGGCAATATGGTGAAAAAGGCCATAGAAATAGCAGAAAAAAGCTTAAGCGGAAGATAGTTGCTTATCAACACAAGATAAAAGCCGGGTCAGACCAAGGAATTGGTCTGACCCGGCTTTTGTTGAGGCAAGGATTATTTATTTGATTAATAGAAGCTATGAGTGTAGAATATTATATATAATAATCCCAAATAAATGCACATAGTATATCAAAGGTACATAAGCTGAAATAACGGGTATATACAGTTTATTGCATGGATATTGTGGAAATTAATTGCCTGGAGGTTGTTTGATGAAGCAGAAATTAAATGTAGCCGTATTGTTCGGGGGGAAATCAGGAGAGCATGAGGTGTCTCTCATGTCCGCAACAAATGTTATAAAAGCGATGGATAAGGAAAAATATAATATATATATGATAGGAATAACAAAACAAGGCAAATGGATGGCATACGAGGGGGATGTGGATAAAATAACCGACGGCTCCTGGGAGAAGGAAGCGGAGCAGCTTGAAAGAAAACAGACGATTGATCTTTTGTTCTCAGAGTTTTTCAAGGGAGAGGGAAAGAGCAGGATGGATGTCGTATTCCCCGTCCTGCATGGGCCGAACGGCGAGGACGGCACCATACAAGGACTCCTTGAGCTGCTTGATGTACCTTATGTAGGCTGCGGAGTGACTGCTTCCGCCCTTGGGATGGATAAAGCACTTTCAAAGCAGCTTTTTCATGCGTCAGGGCTTCCTATATGCAGCTACGAGGTTATAATGAAGACGGATATCCTGGCAGATGTGGATAAGATAGTCCTTCGCACAGAGTCAAGGTTCAGCTATCCTGTTTTTGTCAAACCGGTAAACATGGGCTCCAGCGTAGGCATCACCAAGGCACATGACAGGGCAGAGC
>JAEXXN010000149.1 GCA_023405875.1 Bacillota bacterium
GCTCTATGTTATACCGGGAAGCGTCCCAAGCGCCAATAAATTTCCGGAGGGCTGTATTTTCAATCCCCGCTGCGAATATGCCATGGAAAGATGCAGGGCCGAAGTACCCCCTGCACAGGAATTTTCAAACAGGCATAAGGTGAAATGCTGGCTTCACTGTGAAGAAAAGGAGGCGGAATAATGGGAGAAGCAGATAAGCAGCAGAAGGTGCTGATGCAGATAAAAGAGCTTAAAAAGTGGTTTCCTATAAAAAAGGGTATCACACAGCGGACTGTGGGACATGTAAAGGCTGTGGACGATGTAAGCTTTGATGTTTATCAAGGGGAGACCCTTGGCCTGGTCGGTGAATCCGGCTGCGGAAAATCCACTCTTGCCCGCACAGTCCTGAGATTGCTTGAGCCTACCTCGGGAGAAATCTATTATGAGGGAAGGGATTTCAGGAATATCGGGAAAAAGGATCTACGGGCTGTCAGACGCAATATGCAGATAGTATTTCAGGACCCTTTCGGCTCCTTACATCCCAAAATGCGCATAGGAAAGATCATTGAAGAGCCGCTTATAATCAGCAAATATGGGGATAAAGGGAAAAGACAGGAAAGGGTCAGTGAGCTTATCAAGCTTGTGGATCTGAAAGAGGAGCACCTGGAGCGTTATCCCCATGAGTTTTCGGGGGGACAGAGGCAGAGGATCGTTATTGCAAGGGCCCTTGCTACCAATCCAAAGCTTATTATATGCGATGAACCCGTATCGGCCCTTGATGTGTCGGTACGCTCACAGATATTGAATCTGCTTGCGGAGCTCCAGCAGAAATTTGGCCTTACATACCTTTTTATAAGCCATGACCTTTCGGTTGTGGAGCACATATGCACCAGGATCGCAGTCATGTATCTCGGCCAGATGATAGAGCTTGGAACAAAAGAGGAGATCTTCAGAAACACCCTGCACCCATACACCAAGGCACTGCTTTCATCTATTCCGCTCATTAATTCGGATAGCGGGTTTGAGAAGATCACCCTGGAGGGTGATATCCCAAGTCCGGCAAATCCGCCTGCAGGCTGCCGGTTTCACACCAGGTGCAGGTATAAAAAAGATATATGCAATCAAACTCCTGAATTTGTGGAGGACAGCAAGGGTCATTTTGTAGCCTGCCATCTTTACCGCGAGATAAGGGAAGAGCATAAACCGACCGGAGAAGCTTTATATAAATAAATGCTTATAGAAAGGATCTGAATGTAATGGGAAGATTTCCTCTTATCCGTATAAAAGGTTCTACACCCTATGAAATAGGCAGGCAGTACGGCTTGCAGGCAAAAGACAGCATCAGGCTGTGCATAATGGGCTACAAGGCTCATTTCCAAAGCATGGCAGGTATTACATGGGAAGAGATCAGGGAAAAATCCCTTTTGTATATAAAAGCAGCGGAGAAGGAAATGCCGGATATACTGGAGGAGGCCAGAGGTGTCGCCGATGGGTCGGGAGTGGACTTTGAAGAGATAATGGCGTTGAATTGCCGTTATGAGGTTTTGCACTGGCCGCCGAAAGCAGAAAATACGGAGGGAAACGAATGCACGACCTATGCGGTGCTGCCGGAAGCAATGGAAGACGGCAGAATGGTGTTTGGACAGAACTGGGACTACAGGCCCTTCACTCTTGAACACACACTGCTGCTGCATATTGAAGAAGCAGACGGAACGCGCATAATGGGCCTGGCAGAGGCAGGCTCCCTGATGCGCAACGGCTTTAACACAAAGGGGATAGGGGTATGTGCCAGCTCTTTACGCTCAATACACGACAGCCATGAAATAGGCCTTCCGACAACCTTTTTACGGCGTAAGATACTGAAAAGCGGCAGTCTTGAAGCTGCGGAGAGCTTGATAAAAAGCTGGAAAAGGGCCGTATCCAACAACTTCCTATTGGCCTCCGGAGCCGGAGAAGCTGCCGATTACGAGGTTACCCCTTTCAAGGAATATAAGCTGCTGCCTTCCGGTGGCATCCTCACCCATGCCAACCATTTCCTGGCGGAGCGTTCTGTGGAGGCTTCCCAGAGCTCCAAGTTCAGGGGGGAGCGGCTGGAGGAGCTGCTCAGATTAAAGCAGGGCAGCATTACGGTCGAATATATAAAGGAATGCCTGCGGGACCACTGGGGTTGGCCGGAGTCCGTCTGCACCCATACACCTCCCGGGAATACAGATATGAATCTGATGTGGCAGACCAATGCTTCCATGATATATGATTTTTCCGGGAACACACTCCATCTTTGCTATGGCCCTCCTTGCGAAAGCCAATATCTGGAGTATCAGTTATAACTAAATTGTAAGGGAGAATTTATATGGATGTCTTAGACGAAAATTTGTCACCTGATGAAAGGCAAAATCTGTATGAAAACAGTGAAAGGGTCATGCTCTGGCACTGCCAGAGCGATCCGAGGTTTTCTTATTATGTATATGTACCGGACAGTGTCAATCAGAAAGAACCTCCTGTATACAAAATCGTCTGTATAGTACATGGTACCGCCAGGACCATTGAAGGCTACAGGCGGGCTTACAGGGAATTTGCAAACAAAAACAAAGTGATTGTGATCACACCGCTTTTTCCGGGAGGACTTTTTGACAATCATGATTTTAAAAGCTATAAGCTCCTGGTTTATAACGGTGTGCGCTATGACCTTATCCTTCTGTCGATGATTGATGAGCTTTCGCGGAGATACAGGATTGAAAAGGAAAAGTTTTTGATGTGCGGTTTTTCCGGAGGAGGGCAGTTTGTACACAGATTCTTCTATGTGCATCCTGAAAGGCTGATGGGGATATGTATCGGGGCTCCCGGAAGAATTACATATATCGATGACAAGGTAGATTATTTCTGGGGTACGAGAGACTTTGAAAAGATATTTGATAAGAAGATCAATATTGAGGCTATGCGGAAAGTACCTGTCCAGCTTTTGATCGGAGAACTGGATACAAAATTTATTGGGGACAGCCCCTACGGCTCAACACGGATAGAGAGGATCATGAAGCTTAAGAAGAACTTCGAGGAGAACGGTATAAAGGCACAGCTGGACGTTATGGAAGGAATTGCCCATAGCGGCAATGATGATATCAAAACGGGGTATCAAACGAAATTTTTCCAGAAAATATTGGACAGCCTGGGGTCTGAAGGACCCGACGATACCTCTTTAAAGGAGATGAAGCCATGAAAAGGCTCAGAAGAAGTATGCTATTTTGCCCTGCAAATAATGAGAAAATGCTTGCCAGCGCCCACTTGCGCAAGGCGGATTGTGTAATATTTGATCTGGAGGATGCAGTGAGCTTTGCGGAAAAGGAAAATGCCAGGAGGCTGCTCTGCAATGCACTCCTTAACAACGATTACGGAGAATGTGAAATATTCGCAAGGATAAACGGACTTAACACCGGCTTTGGAAAGGCAGATGTGGACGCGCTTGTAAGGAGCGGTGTAAAGAATATACGTCTGCCTATGTGCGAAAGCAAGGATGATATTATAACCCTTTCCCAGCTGCTGTGTGAATATGAAAAGGCTAACGGCCTTGCCCAGGGCTTTGTCAAAATACAGGGCGCCATTGAAACCCCAAGGGGGGTCTTAAATGCCGCTGATATTGCCTCGGCGGATAAAAGAGTGATAGCGATCTCCTTCGGAGCAGAGGATTATACCAACTGCCTCGGAGTGAACAGGACAAAGAATATCGAGCAGTTTCTTTATGCCAGAAGCTATATCTCTCTTGTGGCCAATGCGGCGGGTATTGATGCGATCGATACTGTTTTCACCGACTTAAGCGATATAGAAGGCTTTAAGAAAGAGGCGCTAAGTGCCAAGGAGCTGGGCTTCAGCGGCAAATCCTGCTTGCACCCGCAGCAGGTCGAAGCGGTAAATGAGGTTTTTACTCCTACCGCCGAGGAAATCGAAAAGGCACGGAAAATTGTCCTGGAGGCTCAAAAGGCTGAAGAGAATGGCCTGGGAGTAATCAAGGTAGATGGAAAAATGGTGGACTGGCCTATCATAAAAAAAGCTGAGAGAATCCTTGCACTGGCCAAAATGTGCTGAAAAGGAAGTGATTATTGTGATCGATCCGGAAAATGAAATAAACGATTGCGGAAGAGAAATACCAAAATTCATTGAGGGCTATGGAAAATCGATACCTTACAGGCTTATCCCAAGGGAGATCAAAACCGGCCGGTCCTGTGAAAAGGTATTTACCTATACAAAAACAAAAAGCAAGCTTGCCGCAGGTATTGAGGAAGCGATTGAAGGCTGCGGGCTCAGAAGCGGAATGACAATATCCTTCCATCACCATCTCAGGGATGGAGACTATATTATCAACATGGTCATGCAGGCTATAGCCAATATGGGGATCAGAGACCTTACCGTCGTTTCCTCCTCCCTGCTCAAAATCCATGCCCCCATAGTGTCCCATGTAAAAAACGGTGTGGTTACCGGCATACGCACAAGCGGGATCAGAGGAGAGCTTGCAAAGGAGATATCCTATAATAATATCCTCAATAAGCCGGTTATATTTCAAACTCACGGAGGAAGGGCCAGGTCGATAGAAACAGGAGAAATTGAGATTGACGTGGCGTTTTTGGGAGCTTCAGCCTGTGATGCCATGGGAAATATGAGCGGAAGAACAGGAAAATCCGCCTTCGGCTCCATGGGCTATGCCATAGTGGATGCTGCCCATGCCAAAAAGGTTGTAGCGATAACCGACAATTTGCAGCCTTATCCGCTGCCGGACCCCAGCATCGACCAAACCTTTGTGGATTATGTGGTAGTGGTGGATGAAATAGGAGACCCGAGCCAGATTGCCACCGGCTCCAACAGGATCACGACCAATACAAAGGAGCTTCTGATAGCGGAATATGCGGCAAAGGCCCTCCAGGAGTCCGGTTATGTAAAAAACGGCTTCTCCTTTCAGGCGGGCAGCGGAGGCTCATCACTGGCGGTAATTGGGTTCCTGAAGCAATATATGAGGGAAAACAATATCAGAGGAAGCTTTGTTTCGGGAGGCATTACGTCTGTTTTGGTGGAGCTTCTGGGGGAGGGCTACTTCAATACTCTTTTGGATGCCCAGACCTTTGACAATAATGCCGCCCAGTCCCTTGTCATGAACAGCAACCATATAGAAATGTCGGCCTCTATGTATGCGAACCCGTATAATAAGGGCTGTGTAGCACATATGCTGGACGCTGTTATACTTTCTGCGACAGAGGTTGATGTGAACTTCAACATAAATGTCCTGACAGGCTCCAATGGCGTTATTATGGGAGCACAGGGCGGTCACCCGGATATCGCCGAGGGTGCAAAGCTCACAATAATAACCATTCCGCTAGTAAGAAAGAATCTGCCGATAATAGTGGACTCGGTTACCACGGTGGTAACTCCGGGCCATTGTGTCGACATGGTTGTGACTGATTATGGAATGGCTATTAATCCAGGGCGAAAGGATTTGCTGGAGATATTTAAAGGCTCCCTCCTCCCGGTCATGCCCATCGAGGAATTGAAGCGCCAAGCTGAGATTATCGTGGGAAAGCCGGATACGCCAAGCTTCGGCAAGGAGATCGTAGGTGTGGTTGAGGCCAGGGACGGTTCTGTCATGGACATTATACGCAGAGTGAAGGGATGAAGGCTTTTATCCGTCAATCCGGGACAGGCGTAACTGCCGGCAGTAAATAAATTCCATATTCCGGCAGACCTTTCTGAAGTTTTTCCGTATTATTATTGAATACTTTGGAAAGGGAGAGTTGCTATGAATAAAAAAATCACAAAAATCATCGGTATTTTGATTTTAGTTGTGATAATAGGCTTCGGGGTCTTTTATTTTACAAGTATCCTGCCTGCAAATAGAGTCCTCCGGGAAGTAAGGAATGCTGAAATAAAGGATATCGACCTGGGCAAGGTCGCCGACGGCAGCTATGCAGGCGAGTTCAGCTACAGTAAAACAAACTGCAAGGTTGAGGTGGTTGTCAAGAACCACAGGATAGAGGGTATAAATGTTCTGGAGAACGGTACCGGCGAATACGCAAAAAAGGCTGAAGGAGTAATCGATAAAATCATAGAGCAGCAGAAAACCAATGTTGATGCAGTGTCGGGGGCTACCACCACAAGCAAGGCGCTGCTCAAAGCGGTGGAAGCAGCTTTGAGCAGCGCCTTGTAGTGCGGTATCGGAAGCTGCCGGACATGTAAAGAGCATATGGCGGGATCGGCTTTATACCAGAGAAAACAGTATCTTATGGGATGCTGTTTTTTTATCGCTGCAAATGGTAATATTACAATAAAGGAATATACAATTAATTACAGGAGGCGGATATCATGCTTGATACATCAAAGCTGTCTGCGGTATCGGAATCTTTGTTCATACCATTATACTGCAGGGCAATGGAAACCGAAGCTGAGAAGCCTATCATTACGGATATCAAAGCGGTTGAGATAACAAGACAGCTGGACCCCCAGTTTATAAAGTCCGGGAATGACCTTTACAGGACTCTTGCGGGCAGGAAGCTTCACAAGAAGCTGCCGGTGACAATGGGACTCAGGACAAGACGCTTTGATGAGTATGTAAAGGAATTCATGGCTAAGAATGAAAAGGTCGTGGTAGTAAATTTCGGCTGCGGCTTTGATACGCGCTTCAGCCGGATCGATGATGGAAAGCTGCTGTGGTATGACCTGGATTTTCCGGAGGTTATAGAAGCAAAGGAAATGTTCCTCCAGGAGAGTGACAGATACCGCTTTATAAGGTCTTCTGTGCTCGACACCCGGTGGATGGACGGTTTGCCTGAGGGAGAGGACCACAGCTTTATTTTCCTTGCAGAGGGGCTGTTCATGTACCTGCTTCCTGAGGAGGTAAAGGGACTGGTGCTGGAGCTGCACAGGCGATACCCCGGTTCCGAGCTGGTTTGCGAGGTCACCAACAAATACTGGGTAAAAAGGATGCAGAAGGGCTACTACAAGAGGAAGTTCCAGAGGCAGCTGCACCTTAGCGGCGATGCTGTTTTCAGGTTCGGGTTATCCAGGAGCACCGATATGGAAGAATGGGGCGAAGGCATTGAGTTCCTTGATGATTGGACATATTTTGACGAGAACGAGCCCAAGCTGGGATGGTTCAGGCTATTCCGGAATATAGAGCTTCTCAGGAAGGTTCAGTGGATAGTGCACTATAGGTTAAATTAATCTGTTGAGCCTGTTGATAAAAGAGTGTTTTGTGAAGGGGCTTAGAGCTTGTCAGTGAAGTATAGGAAAAGCTGCGTCA
>JAEXXN010000225.1 GCA_023405875.1 Bacillota bacterium
ACATGCTATAATATAAAGAGCTCCAATAAACATCCTGTAATATTTTATATCGGAAGGTGATTTGCCTGTGAATTTTGACGCATATAAATATGATTACCCCTCAAGGAGGAATATCATATACGGAAGAAAGGGAATGGTGGCAACCTCACACCCCCTTGCGGCCCAGGCAGGACTGGAGGTTTTGAAAAAAGGCGGCAATGCCGTAGATGCGGCTGTTGCGGCTGCAGCCTGCCTTACAGTTGTAGAGCCAACCTCCAATGGGATAGGAGGAGATGCCTTTGCCCTTGTATGGTCAGGGGGAAGGCTGTATGGCTTGAACGCCAGCGGCCCTTCAGCAGCCTCAATACCGCAGGAGGTAATTAAAAGTGTGGAAAGCCGCGGCATTCCCAAGCAGGGCTGGATACCGGTAACCGTTCCGGGAATCCCTTCTGCATGGTCCGCACTCTCCGGCCGTTTCGGCAGACTGGCCCTGGGAGACGCCTTATCTCCGGCTATAACCTATGCCTACGAGGGACACCCTGTAGCGCCAACAGTAGCAAAGGGATGGGAAACTGCATACCGTGCCTATAAGCTGGCCCTGAAGGATGAGCTTTTCAGGCACTGGTTCGAAGCCTTCGCCCCTTCAGGGAGAGCGCCGGGGGCAGGAGAGCTCTGGAGCTGCCCCCAGCTCGGCAGGACCTTGCAGGATATTGCTGCTTCAAATTCGGAAACCTTCTACCGGGGAGCACTGGCAGAGAAGATCTCGGCTTTCTCGGAAAAAACCGGCGGATACCTTCGGCTCAGCGATCTGGGAGCCTTCAGGCCTGAATGGGTGGAGCCGGTAAGCATAAGCTACAGGGGCTATGATGTATGGGAAATACCGCCAAACGGACATGGAATAGTTGCTTTAATGGCATTGAATATATTGAAGGGCTTTGATTTTTCGGACAAAGCTTCACCCGAGACCTATCACCGGCAGTTGGAGGCAATGAAGCTTGCCTTTGCCGACGGTCACAGATATATAGCGGATTCCGGCAGCATGAGGGTGCCGGTAGGAGAACTGCTTTCTGAGGCTTATGCTGACGGGAGGAGAAAGTGCATAGGCAGCAAGGCGATAATGCCTATGGCCGGACAGCCCCCGGGAGGCGGCACCGTATACCTTGCGGCGGCTGACGGGGAGGGAAACATGGTTTCATATATCCAGAGCAATTATATGGGCTTCGGCTCAGGCATCGTTGTACCCGGCACCGGAATAGCCCTGCACAACAGGGGCTGCAACTTCTCGGCAGACCCGGGCCATGCAAACTGCTTCGCAGCCGGTAAGAGACCGTATCATACCATAATACCCGGCTTCCTTACAAAGGAAGGCAGGGCAATCGGCCCCTTCGGGGTCATGGGGGCATTTATGCAGCCCCAGGGCCATGTTCAGGTAATCATGAACACCCTGGACTTCCATATGAATCCCCAGGACAGCCTGGACGCACCCAGGTGGCAGTGGATCAAGGACAAGTCGATACAGGTGGAGCAAGGCTTTTCCCCCGCTGCAACAGAAGCCCTGGCAGCCAAAGGCCACGAAATAACCGTCAATCCCGACCCTACCAGCTTCGGAAGAGGCCAGATAATATGGAGAAGCGACGACGGCACCCTTGTGGGAGGCACAGAGCCGAGAGCCGACGGAGCAATCGCGGTTTGGTGATTGGGGACTGCTGTACAATATATGAATAATGTGATACAACCAAAAAAGTTTGTGAAGCACTCCGGATGAGGGGAAGCGATGTCTTCCCCCCATCCGGTGTTCGTATTTCCAGCGGACATGAGAACTGGTCCTTTTTCCCATTCCTATAGATGGATTTCGAGGTTACAAGCTAAGGATAGCAGGCTTTGGAGTGATGTGAAATGTTATACGGCAGCCTTGCGGAGAAACCTTAGAACTTCTTGGCGAAATGGAGGAATAGCAGCAGCAACTGTTTGAGCGCAGCGAGTTTTGCTGCTGCCCGGAATGAGCTTAGAAGTTCTGGTTTCGGAGCTTGTGCTGCGGTATAATATTTCACCTGCACTCCAAAGCCTATACCAACTCCAGATATATTACCTCTTCCCACAATTATGCTACAATCCCTTTTTCCTGATAATCCAAAAATAATCGAAAATTCCTGCTTGCCCTGTACCGGGCCAGTATGTATAATTAAGAGGTATGTCTTTTATAAAGATTACTGATATTAGGAGGATTATTAATGGAAAAAACCACAATGAACCGCTGGCTTGTCGTGCTGGGTGCCGCGCTTCTCCAGGTATGCATAGGCGCAATATATTCCTGGAGCCTTTTCAATCAGCCTCTGATCGACAAGTTTGGATGGGAAAAGAACGATGTAGTTCTCACCTTTTCAATCGCAGTATTTGTTTTTGCATTCTCAACTATTTTCTCAGGCAGGCTTCAGGATAAAATAGGACCCAGGATAGTGGCGATGATCGGCGGTGCCCTTTACGGAGGAGGTCTGCTGCTTGCTTCAACGGCTACGTCAATAATCCAGCTTTATATATACTATGGTATTATTGCCGGAGCAGGAGTGGGCTTTGCATATGTATGCCCCCTTTCCACCTGTGTAAAATGGTTCCCTGAAAAGAAAGGCTTTATAACCGGTATCGTAGTCGGTGCCTTCGGCCTCGGAAGCCTTATATTCAAAACGGTCATCCAGTCGCTCCTTACCACCGTCGGTGTATCTGCGACCTTCTTTTATATAGGAATTATTTATCTTATTCTCGTTATGGTAGGCGCACAATTCCTTATACTTCCTCCTTCAAGCAACGGCAAGGCCGGAAAAAATTCAAAAGCCTCAGCCGTTGAGAACAACTTCACAGTAGGAGAAATGGTAAAGACAAAAACCTTTTATTTTATATGGGTAATGTACCTGTTCGGAGCAATGAGCGGCCTTCTTGTAATAGGCCTGGCAAAGGACATAGGTATTCAGCTTGCCGGACTTGATCCCAATACTGCCGCAAATGCAGTGGCTATGATAGCTCTTTTTAATGCCGGAGGAAGGCTCATCTGGGGCACTCTATCCGATAAGCTGGGCAGAATGAGGGTAGTATTTATGCTGTTTGCCATAACCGCAGTAAGCATGATAGTCATGAGCGTCGTTACTCTGAACTTCTTTATCTTCTTTGCCTGCCTTGCAGGAATTGCATTCTGCTTCGGCGGCTTCCTTGCCGTATTCCCGACCATCACCGGAGAATTCTACGGCATGAAGAATCTGGGTGCCAATTACGGGGTCGTATACCAGGCTTACGGCATTGCAGCATTAGCCGGCCCCATCATAGTGGCAAATGCAGGAGGGCTCATTCCCACCTTCATAATTGCTGCAGTACTTTCTATAATAGGCGGAGCGATGGCCTTCATGGTCAAGCCTCCTTCAAGGGCTGCAATATAAGAAGAGTGCAACAAGCGGAACGGTTCTAAACCGTTCCGCTTTTCTATGTCGCATTCTTCCTCAAATGCATTATAAGGAAGTCATGAAGCTTTTCAAACAAAAGTCCTCCTATAAACCATACAGGTATAAAGGAGAGAGTTATCAACCCGTCAACAGCATAGAGACCCGTATAGTTCCACGGACAGCTCCCTATCAGTCCCCTGAGGATCCAGCCGGTCGTGTATTCTATCGTGAAGATAATAATAGTATAAACACCTCCCCTGGCTGCAGCCGGCAATCCTCTTATACCTTCATGAACCGGTTCAAGCAGGAGCATAAGGCCGTATATGGGAAACATCCAGATATATGTCCAGGAACGCATGGTCAGATCTCCCTGAAGAAGGGAGTTCAACCCTGTAAATACCGTCTCTGCAATCCAGCCGGTCAAACCATATATTATAAATCTTGTTTTCATAATGATATTTTCTTCATGTAAAAAAAAATAATCCGAGGTAAATGCAACCTGTAAATGCATATACCCCGGATAAGCTGTTATGCGAAAGACCTCTATTTCAGATCTTCAAGCTCAGGCTTATCAAAAATAAGCTTTTCGCCATTGCCGATCATTATAAATGGTATTCCTACTCTTCCAAGCTTTTTTATCTCTTCAAACTCAGGTCTGGTATCCCTCAGCTTGAGGTAAATTTTCAGATTCCTCATGCTGTCTGTGATATCAATAAATTCAAAATCAACCCCGTTATCCGACAGAAACTCTCTCATAGGTCCGCAATCCGGACAATGATGGCTCCCAAATACAAATATTTTCTTCATACTATACCTCCCTTACATATGTTTGCAGGGAACAGTTCTATACCGTTCCGTTTTCATAAATACTTTTATCTACTGCTCAGCTTAATCTGTCAATCAATCTGTCCAGATATACCGACTTCATTTGTCTGCCCGCCATAACCTGCTTCACAGGAGGGAGCTTCAATATTGCAGATAAAACAGCTGCCATTGCTCTGTGGCTTCCGAAGGCCTGATTGTCAAAAACCAGATTCTGAAGGGTGCCCTTTTCGATAGCCATCAGTACTATCCTATGTACCGAGTTGACCGGTGTGATTATCCTCTCTTCACGCCTTTTCAAGCCTATTGCCTTCTTGGGGCAGGACCTGGCGCATATTCCGCAGCCAAGGCATATATCCTTGTTTATGCTCAACCTTTTACTTTCAGTGTTGTTCTCAATTGCTCCTATAGGACAGGCCTTTATGCATTTTCCACAGTTGATACATTCGGTTTGGTTGATTTCGGGAATAAAGGCAGTTGTCTGAACCGGATGAAGCATACCGAACTTCCGCGCAGCCACCAGCGCTTCGCAGCAACAGCCGCAGCAGTTGCATATGAAGCTCACATCCCTCCTGACATTCTCACCGCACTGTACAAGGTTGCTTTCATAGGCCTTATGCAGAAGCTCCATACATTCAGACACCTCGACCCTTCTTGCATAGCTGTGCCTGATCAGTGAAGCTGCCGTATTGTTAAAGGTCATGCATATTTCCATAGGTGCAGTACAGGCTTTCCCAACGTGCTGCAGCTTGTGGCGGCAGTAGCAGGTACTTATGCCTATGTGAGAAGCATTTTTAATAATATGGCTGGCTCTTTCAAAATCCAATATCTCAACCTCGTTATCCCTCGAAAGCACCTGCTCCTGTACAAAAACCCTGCCAAGCCTGGTTTCGGTACTGAAAAACAATTCCTTTACGAAATCCTCCTCTACATTCAGATACTGGTAGTAAAGCTCGCTGAGAAGCTTCTGGTCCACATCCCCCCTGGTCCTCATCAAGGAGAACTCAAGGAAGCCTGCCATCGGAGGCGGAAGTACATACTTCACCACACCCTCATGCTCTGAATCCAGAAGGATCGCTCTGCCTGCCAGCTTATCCAGAATGATCCGTGCCTGAGCCTCATCAGTTTTCCATATCCTTGCCGCGGCTTTTGCCGTAAAAGGCTTTATGGGAAGTTGGGCTACAAGCTCTGCTTCCTTTTCACTGAACAGCATCCCGAGGATTTTATACAGGGTATCTGAGGGAGGCGCTCCCTGAGGAAATCTGTTAAGCCTTTCCTCCAGGCTCTTATACGCAGATTTGCCGACAATATGAGACAATCCTTTACCTCCTGCACTTTATTACAGACTTTGATATCCAAATTATATCATATTATATGGATAACCTCTCAAAATATTTTATATATCATAGAATTCAGCCGGGTTGCAGGTCATCATTTCAAGGATTCCGTCACGGGAAAGTCCCTCTTCCTCACAGAAAGGAATAAAGCCTGTAAATATGCCTGCACAAGTATGCGCATTCCCCTTCGCTTGGATCTCTTCAAGAAACTCGTAGTCCTGCGAAAGCAGCAGCCTGTTGCTGTAGCCATTTGCCACCGCTTTCTTTATCAGCCCACGATATTTGCAGTAAGTCTCAGGTCTGATTTCGTCATAACCCAGCCACATGCCCATAGCTACAGCTCTCTTTATCGTTTCCTCATCCCCCTCAATGCCTGCATGGGCCCATAGGAATCTGGAAAAATCACATCCTATGCTTTCCAGGAAATCAAATACCTCATTGGCAGTTTGGGCTTCAACAATGTGACAGTGTACCGGCATACCCGCAGCCTTGCTTGCCGCCACTGCAGCCTCAAGGACTTTCCTTTCAACCTCAGGCAGCCTCCCTCGGCTTATAAATATCTTTATATGGGACGGCCTTATGACCACGTCATCTATTGTATCCAAGCCGTTTTTGAAGTCTTCTATCCAGCGGGCAGCCACCTGCTTCTCGTAGCTGTCCTTATGTATCCTGTAAACATTTTTTGAAAAAACCAGTCCGGTATTAGGTATTATCCTGACTCCGGAGGCCCGGGACAGCTTCTGCATAAGCTTCAGGTTCTGGCCGCCCTCGGGGGTGGATGTCTCGGCAATTGCCCTGCAGCCTTCCCTGTATAGCTTTTCAAATACCGGCAGCAGCTTGTCGTAAAGCTGCTTTATCTTCTCCTCATCATATATCCTGTCAAAATACAGCCTCTCATCAGCCTGGCAGTCCCAGAAAATATGCTCGTGGGAAAGGGTAACCCCCAGTTCTTCCTTTTTAACGGGTCCTGTTACCGTATATATCATTCCGTGTACCTCCAATATACCGTTTATTTCTATTATAAATATAAATAGCTGACAACTACATGTCAGCCATTCTTGTCATACATTTTTTATTACCCGTCCAGGTATTGGAATATATCCATAGG
>JAEXXN010000232.1 GCA_023405875.1 Bacillota bacterium
GTGCTGGGGGAGCAAAGCGTAAAAGCCCTGAGAGGAAGCCGCATGGAGGATGTTATTTTTGCAGGCAGCGACAGCAAAAAGGCCCTGGGCTTTGCCGAGGTGTCCCTTTGTATCGACAACAGCGATAAAAAGATACCGGTTGATTATACCGAGATAAATATTATGAGAAGAATGTACCGCTCCGGTGAGAGTGAGTACTTTATCAACAGGACCAACTGCAGGCTCAGGGACATACATGAGCTTTTCATGGATACCGGCATAGGCAGGGATGGTTATTCAATCATCGGACAGGGAAGGATCGACGAGATACTGAGCAACAAATCCGAGGATAGAAGAAATGTATTCGAAGAAGCTGCAGGCATAGTCAAATACAAAACCAGAAAGCAGGAAGCCGAAAAGAAGCTGGAGCAGACCAAGCAGAATATTATCAGGATAACCGACATAATAGAAGAGATACAGACCCAGCTGGGGCCGCTCAGAGAGCAGGCCGAGGTCGCCAGGCGCTACAGGGGGATACTGGAGGAGCTGAAGGCAATAGAGATAAACCTGATGCTCAGCAATATAGATAAATACCGCACCAGGCTTACGGCTGCGAGTCAGGAAGCACTGGACATCCAGAGCCTGATAGATGAAAAGACCTCACTTGCAGCAAAGCTGGAAGTCAGGCACAGTGAGCTCAGGCTGCTGCTGGTCAGTCTTGAAGAGGCTATTAACGGGCTTAGCGAGCATATTCACAATCTGGAGAACAAAAAGGAAAAGCTCGAGGGTGAGTGTAATGTGCTCCAGGAAAGAATAAAAAATCTTAACCAGAACTCTGCAAGGTTGAACAAAATAGACATTGAGCTTAAGGACGAGGTTGAAAAATCCAGGCAGAGCATAGCTGAGAAAAAAATAAAGCTTTTGGAACTGAATTCGGCTTTTGCCGAAGTATCAGAAAAAATAAATGAAAAAACTGCAGAATTTGAATCCAGCTTCAGATCCATAAGCGATATAGAAGCAGGCCTGAGTGAAAAGCAGCAGAGCTTTATAAATCTCATAAACAGCTATTCGGAGCTTAGAAGCAAGCTGAACAGCACCAGGGTCTTTATTGATAATATAAAAAAGCGGAAGAGCCAGGTTGAAGGAGATGTCAACCTGCTTGAAGTGCAGCTTAAGGACAAGGATAAGCAGTATCTGAAGGCTGCTGAGGAGCTGGAGGATTTCGGCAGCAAAATAGAAGACCGGCGTCAACAGATAGATGAGCTGAAAGCAAGGCGGCAGGAGTGCGACAGCAGCCTCCAGGAGCTGGAAGCCAGGTCCGGTGCTGTAAAGAATGAAAGAGAGGCATTGCTTTCAAGGCTCAAGGTCCTTGAAGATATGGAAAGGGACCATGGAGGATACAGCAGGGCTGTAAAAGCCCTTATTACCGAGCATCACAAGATAACAAACGGGTTTTGCGGCGTAGTGGGAGAAATGATAAAGGTACCTTCTGAGTATGTGACTGCAGTTGAAATTGCTCTGGGCGGTTCTGTACAGAGCATTGTGACTGATACTGAAAACGACGCCAAGCATTTGATTGAGTATCTGAAGCAGAATAAGATAGGCAGGGCTACCTTCCTGCCCATAAGCTCAATAAAGCCGAGATATTTCAACGACAGGGAAAAGCAGCACTTCAACACTGCCGGTTTTATCGGTATTGCATCCGACCTTATAGGCTATTCTTCCAAAATCGACGGTATAATGAAGAACCTGCTGGGAAGGACTGCTGTCGTGAAGGACATTGATGCGGCAATTGCCCTTGCCAGGAAAGCCGGTTACGAATACAAGATAGTAACTCTGGCCGGTGAAATAGTAAATGCAGGAGGTTCAATGACAGGCGGAAGCCTTCAGTCCTCTTCAAGCTCTGTTCTGACAAGGAAAAGTGAAATAGAATCCTTGAGAAGCCAGCAGGAGCTCAAACAAAAAGTGCTGGAGGAGATAAAGGCAAAGCTTGACGAGCTTGAGAAGCAGGCATGCGAGGTCAGCGCCGACATAGACTTCAATACCGAGATACTGCATTCTATGCAGATAGACATAAACAACTACAGGAACAAGGGTGAAAATATAAAAAATGATATCCAGGTCATAAAGGACAGGATATCAATAAACAATAAGGATCTGAGCGACCTGGACAAGGAATACAATGAGGCAGAGAGCATATTGCTCGACAGCACAGCAAAGGCAGAAGCCGTAGAAAAGGAAAAGAGCGCTGTTGAAGAAGAGATTTCCGAACTTCAGGAGCAGATGAAGCAATACAAGGAAGTAAGGGATGAATACAACGAGGAGATAACGGAGCTCAAAATAAAACTGGCCACCGTTGAACATAATAAGAAGACTGCAGAAAGCTTCATAGGTGATATGGAGGAAAGAATCAGAGAAATAGAAGAGGAGATCATAATCAATCAGACCGAATTGAAGAAGGAAGAAATAGAGATCAATGTATTGACCGTTGAATTTGAAGGGAAGAAGACGGAAATAAACAATGCAGTTCTGGAGACGGCTGAAAAGCACAAGCTTCTTTCACAAAGGGAAAAGGAAAAGCTCCAGGGGAACGAAGAGCTGCAGCAGGCGGAAGCGGATGAAAAGGAATACGGCAGGGATATTGCTTCACTTCAGACCGATCTTCATAAGGTGGAAATGCAGCATGCGAGGCTTGAGATGGAGCTGGAGAATACAGAGCTGAAGCTGCTTGAAACCTATGATATGAATTACAACAAGGCACAGGCATACAAGGATGAGGGCTTGAGCCTCACCTGGGCGGCAAAGCGCTGTGATGAGCTGAAAAATGACATCAGGGAAATGGGCACTGTAAATGTAAATGCAATAGAAGAGTATGAAAAGCTTAATGAAAGGCATAATTTCCTCAGCGTACAGGTGGAAGACCTGACAAAGGCCCGCGACAACCTTATAGGGGTGATCGCGGAAATAGCAGAAAGCATGAAGCTGCAGTTCATCACTGAGTTCAACAAGATCAATGAGAATTTCAACACTGTCTTTAAAGAGCTCTTCGGAGGGGGACATGCAGAGCTGGTGCTTTCCGACGAGGAGAACATATTGGAGTCGGGGATAGAAATAATAGCCAAGCCGCCGGGAAAGAAGCTTCAGAATCTGATGCTGCTTTCGGGGGGAGAAAGGGCGCTTACGGCAATAGCACTGCTTTTCGGAATATTGAAGATGAAGCCGGCACCCTTCTGCGTATTGGACGAAATAGATGCTGCGCTGGATGATGCAAATGTTGACAGATATGCGGAGTTCCTGGTGAATTTCTCGGTAACCACGCAGTTTATAATTGTAACCCACAGAAAGGGCACAATGGAGTCGGCGGATTGTCTCTACGGAGTAAGCATGGAGGAAAACGGAATATCCAAGCTGGTTTCAGTAAAGCTGGAAGACAAGGTAAGCTGATAAAAGTGTACAGGCGATTCATGAATCGCCCCTGCTTATCGCAAACCCCAATATTAATCCGTAGGGAACGACCCCCGTGTCGTTCCGCAACACATCTCGAATTATTAACCACTAAAGGAGCGTATACATAATGGCAGGATTTTTTAAAAAGCTGTTTGGCAAAGGAAACGAGGAAGAACAGGAAGAAAATCAGCAGGAGCAGCTGTCCGATGAAGAGATAGAGTCTATACTGCTTGAAGAAGCTGATGAAGAGCCTATAGAACCGGAGACGGCAGAAGCAGAGCCTGAGACAGTGGAAGAAGTCCGGGAGGAACCTCAGGTAGAAGAGCTTGATGAAAGCTTTGAAGAGGAACCGGAAGAGGCTGAAGAAGAGGTTATAGAAGAAGCTTTGGAAGAGGACGAAGAAAAGGGAAGCTTCTTTACCAAGCTTAAGGATGGACTTTTCAAAACCAGAAAAAATATAACAGATAAGATAAATGATGTGCTTTCAAGCTTCAAAACGGTGGATGAAGAACTGTTTGAAGAGCTGGAGGAAATCCTTATCACCTCTGATGTGGGTGTAGCTACTACCCTGAGTATTCTTGAAAATGTAAGGAAAAGTGTGAAGGATCAGAATATAAAGGACCCCGCTGACGTAAAAGCTGTTTTAAAGCAGGAAATACTCAATATAATGGGGGAAGAGACCGGAAGGATCGGAGAAAGGACTCCGGCTGTAATACTTGTGATAGGAGTAAATGGAGTGGGCAAGACCACTTCTATAGGAAAAATAGCTGCAAAAATGAAAAAGTCCGGCAGAAAGGTGGTAATAGCAGCGGCAGATACCTTCAGGGCAGCGGCTATTGACCAGCTGGAGGTATGGGCAGGCAGGGTAGGGGTGGATCTGATCAAGCACCAGGAGGGCGCAGATCCTGCCGCGGTAATATATGATGCAATAAGCTCCGTTAAATCCAAAAAAGCTGACGTGCTCATATGTGATACAGCCGGAAGGCTGCATAATAAAAAGAATCTTATGGAGGAACTCAAAAAGATTTCCAGGGTAATTGAGCGGGAATATCCGGAAGCGCACAGGGAAACACTTCTTGTATTGGACGCCACCACAGGGCAAAATGCAATTTCCCAGGCAAAGCTCTTCAAGGAGGCCGCCGACATAAGCGGCTTGGTGCTGACAAAGCTTGACGGTACGGCCAAGGGCGGTATAGTAATCGCAATTAAATCAGAGCTGGATATACCTGTCAAGCTCATAGGCGTCGGTGAAAAGGTCAGCGACCTTCAGGAGTTTGCAGCTGACGACTTTGTAAATGCCTTGTTTGAAGGATAATTGAATAAATGCGTTGACAAATACGCAACATTAATATAAAATAACAATGTAAAGGTTGAGACCTTTACATTGTTGTTATAGAGGTATGTTTATGTATGATAAGCTTGTACAAATCGCACTTTTGTTTGATTTCTACGGCCAGCTGCTTACAGACAAACAGATAGAGATAGTTGATATGTACTACAACAATGATCTATCCCTGGGTGAAATATCAGAGCAGCAGGCAATAAGCAGGCAAGGCGTCTACGATACTCTGAAAAGAGCCGAAAAGACCCTGTTTGAATATGAAGAAAAGCTTGGTCTGGTAGAAAGGCATCTCAGACAGCAGGAAAGCCTGAAGAAAACGATGGAAATGCTTAATGAGCTTTTGACAGACGACAGCCTGAGCAAAAATGCTATTAAAGAAAAATTGCTTCATATAAAATCAAATATGTATGATATAATATAAATCCCTGTAGGGGCGGCTATCGGCCGTCCGTTATGAATATATCAGTGTCTCTGAGCGACTGAGCTCTGAGCAGATAAAGAGGTGAAGGCTTTGGCATTTGAAGGTTTGGCGGATAAGCTCCAGCAGACCCTGAAGAAGCTCAGGGGTGCAGGCAAGTTAAATGAAAAAGATGTTAAGGATGCCATGAGAGAGGTAAAAATGGCCCTTCTTGAAGCCGATGTCAGCTTCAAGGTGGTAAAGGATTTTATAAACAAGGTAACTGAAAGGGCAGTAGGGCATGAGGTACTGGAAAGCCTTACACCCGGCCAGCAGGTCATTAAGATAGTAAACGAGCAGATGACCGAGCTTATGGGAAATACAAACAGCAAAATAGTGTTTTCCTCCAAGCCGCCGACGATTCTGCTGATGGTCGGGCTCCAGGGAGCAGGTAAGACAACTACCTGCGGCAAGCTGGCGCTGCTGCTTAAAAAGCAGGGTAAGAACCCGCTGCTGGTTGCCTGTGACGTATACAGGCCTGCGGCAATAAAACAGCTGCAAGTAGTAGGCGGGCAGGTAGGCGTTGAAGTGTTCAACATGGGCGACAAGGTTGATCCTGTTGACATATCAAAGGCTGCAATTGCTCATGCTTCCAAAAACGGCAATGACTTGGTCATAATCGATACAGCGGGACGTCTTCATATCGATGAAGAATTGATGGGTGAGCTGGAAGCTATAAAGAAGAATGTAAGGCCTACCGAAATACTTCTTGTAGTTGACTCCATGACAGGGCAGGATGCCGTGAATGTAGCCGAGAGCTTTAATGAAAAGCTGGGAATAGACGGAGTGATACTTACAAAGCTTGACGGTGATACAAGAGGCGGAGCTGCATTATCGGTAAAAGCCATTACGGGTAAACCGATCAAGTTTGCCGGTATGGGAGAGAAGCTTGACGATCTTGAGCCCTTTCATCCAGACAGGATGTCCTCCAGGATACTTGGAATGGGCGATGTGCTGAGTCTTATCGAAAAGGCCCAGTCTGCCTTTGATGAGAAGAAGGCAATGGAGCTGGAGAAGAAGATAAGGACCCAGCAGTTCACCTTTGATGACTTTCTGGATCAACTGCAGCAAATGAAAAAAATGGGGCCTATGAGCTCCTTGTTGGAAATGATACCCGGAATGAATTCCAGCAAGCTGAAGGGTATGGAGGTTGACGAAAAGGAACTGGTCAGGGTGGAGGCAATAATAAGGTCAATGACCAAAAAGGAAAGGCACAATCCTGATATCATAAACGGCAGCAGGAGAAAGAGGATAGCGGCAGGCAGCGGCACCAGCATACAGGAAGTAAACAGGGTGATGAAAAACTTTGAGCAGTCGAAAAAAATGATGAAGCAGTTTGCCGGTATGGAAAAAGATATGAAGAAGGGCAAAAAGAAAATGCCGTTCTTTAGATAAATAGCTAATTTTGTAAGGAGGTGAATTCAATGTCAGTTAAAATCAGATTAAAAAGAATGGGAGCAAAAAAGGCACCTTTCTATAGATTGGTAGTTGCTGATTCAAGATCCCCAAGAGATGGCAAGTTCATCGAGGAGATTGGATATTACAATCCTGTCACAGAGCCAGCAGAAATCAAGATAGATGCTGAAAAGGCCAAAAAATGGCTTGGAACAGGAGCACAACCATCAGATACAGT
>JAEXXN010000270.1 GCA_023405875.1 Bacillota bacterium
CTTTGGCATATGAGGTTTACGTTAAAATGCTCGGGGGGTCAATGAGCTTCAGGACGCCGTTTATTTATACCTTCACAACTTCAACCGTTGCCATTATCCTGCTTTTCAGCGAGATCACCAATAAGGAAAACCAGTTGCGTTCAGTCAGGCTAAAGCATCATTCCGTCTATAAAACATCCATAACTGACGGGATGACCGGTCTATATAACCATGCCTATATGGTCAACATGCTCCACAGGGCTATTGCTCCATACTCTGTGGTCATGCTTGATATTGATGATTTTAAAGAGATCAATGATTCCTTCGGGCACCGGTTTGGAGATATAGTCATCTGTCATGTTGCAGCCAATCTCAAAAAGAATTTACGCAGCAATGATTTGGTGTTCCGGTATGGAGGGGATGAGTTTTTTATAATTCTTTATGAATGTACTGATGAAAAGGCCATGGAAATTGTGTTGAAAATCGATCGGCACATAAAGGATGAGTGCCCCAGATGTAATGAAAAACCGATAACTGTTACGTTGTCCGGGGGCATTTATTATGTGGAAAAGGAAGAACTGCTGGAAAGCATATTTGATAAGGTGGATTCGGCTCTTTACGACGCAAAAAACAAGGGCAAAAATAATATAAGCATTTATAACAAGGCTAAAGAAGTCCCCTTGCCTCTATAGGTGATGGGTACAGATTTCGTTGTCCAACAGGCGGTGAGCATATCTCCCGCCTCGTTGAAACGCTCGGGTAGGTTTTTGCAAGTTTGCAAAACTCTTGTTATAACGAGGCTAAAGAAGTCCCCTTGCCTCTATAGATGCCGGGTACCGCCTTAATTGCACAGCATGCTGCTGTACAGAGCCTGCAAGGAACTGCTCGGTTCTATTCCCAATTCGGATTTAAACAATTCCTTTACGGTATTATAATGAGTAACAAAGGCTGCACGATCTTTTTTGGCAAAATATAATTTTAAAAACAGCTCATGGGCAGCTTCGCTCAAAGGAAACCTTTCCAGGATATTCTGAAGTATTTTTTCGGCTGCGGGATAATCATTTCTTCTCATGTAGTATTTTGCAACAGAAGTTGCCAGCCGGTAATATGCTTTGGAATACTCTTCTTTTTTGGACAAGGACCATAAATAATCATTATCCTCCAGGTAATCGCCTTTATACAGTGAAAGTGCCCTCTCATATTTGTCTATTTTGGCTTCTTCTATGTTTATGCTGGAGGAGGCTATAGAATCAAACTCTATTACATCGATGAAGGTTTGAGGAAGGCTCATCCGGTAGCAGCCGTTGATGAATTTGATATCATACTCAATTCCGGCTGCAGTTAATACTTTTTTCATCTTATATAGGGTGGTATGCAAATAGACATCAACTTTTTCAATATCACATTCCGGCCAGAGCGCTTCACAGATTTTCCATTTGGGAATTTCCCGCTCCAGATTATGCAGCATAAATGCGAAAAGCTCCTCTGCCTTTGATGTACGCCATTTGACAGGATGTTCACCGGCAGGTCCGTATACTGATAATTTGCCTAAGCAATAAATACGTCCATATAAAAGGTCATGGCTTTGAGTTGATGGGAGCCTCTTTCTCCTGGCAAGGCGGGAAACGGTACGGGCTACGGCTTCAAAAGACAGCGGTTTCAATAAATAATCCAGGGCATTTACCCCAAAGGCTTCCAGGGCATATTGATCGTAAGCCGTTACAAATATAATCTCCACATCCTCATTTATTGCAAGAAGCTTTTCCGCCAGCTCCAGGCCCTTTATTTCAGGCAATTCAATATCAAGGAATGCTACGTCCGGGCTTAAGCTCTGGAATCGGGATAAAGCATCTGCGGCAGTTGCAAAGCTTTCCGAAACACTTACCATACCTGTTTTTTCCAGCAATATTTTAAGTATATCTATGGCAGGTTTTTCATTATCGACAATAATAGCCTTTAACATAAAGTATACTACCTCCCAATTCGACCCGGGATCGACACGGGTACGGAAAAGCTTATAACGGGACTATAGCCGGCGGGTACTGATGCGTTATAAAGCCTCATTTGCGGGTATACTGAAGGATACTGTCGTCCCATTGTCAACTACACTTGAAATTTCAAGAGCTGTACCATAAAAATTTAAAAGCCTGCGGTTAATATTTGCCAAACCCACACCACTGATTTCAGCTTTTGGATTCGACAAACTTCTCAATATATCGGCAGGTATACCGACACCATTATCTACTACTTGAATGTTAATACGATTTTCACAAAACGTCAAGTTTAAAGTAACCTTTCCACCCTGATTTCTTTTCATAAGTCCATGACGTATGGAATTTTCGACAATAGGCTGTATCGTAAGGGGAAGTATGCTGTATTTCAGGACAGCAGGATCAATATTGTATTCTACCTCAAGTAATTTACCGAACCTTGCTTTTTCTATAGAAATATAGGCCTTGACAATAAGGAGCGCCTTTTGTAGAGGGATAAAGGAGGCGGTGCTGCTGAAGTCAAAGCTGTTTCTTAAAAATACGCCCAATTCTGCAAGCAGCTCCCCGGCTTTGTCGGGGTCGGTATAGCAAAAAGAACTTATGGTATTTAAAGCATTGAACAGAAAATGAGGCCTGATCTGCGCCTGCAAAAAGGCCATTTCCTTCTCAAGCAGAAATTCCTTGGATTTTTTTAGCTGCACAAGAGTGGCAGCTCTGCATTTAAGCTCGCTTGCGTCGAAGGGCTTTTCAAGAAAATCGTTGGCTCCTGCCTCAAAGCCGGCTTCCAGATCTTCAGGCAGCGCTTTTGCAGTTACCAGAAGTACAGGAAGCTCAAGAGGAGAATAGGCTTCCCTTATTTTCCTGCATGCTTCATATCCGCACATACCGGGCATCATCACATCAAGGATGCACAGGTCATATTTCAGGGGGCCTTCCAGCAGCTTCAGCGCAGATTCTGCATTCCCTGCTATGGTAACGTTATATTTGCAGACCGTCAATATATTCAGAAGAGATTTCAAATTGGAGTACTCGTCGTCAACGGCAAGAATCGAAGCATTGCCGCCTATATCAGCGGTATATGGCAGGCCGGTATTAGCCAGGGGAAGGTTTGGCAGAACAGGCTTATATATTTTGAGGGATTCCGGATTGATACCTTTTTCTTTTTTACACAGGGGCAGCGTGAAAGTAAAGCATGAACCTTTACCCGGTTCCGATATTGCATAAATCTTCCCCTTTTGCAGTTCCACCAGTTGCCTGGTAATGGACAGACCAAGGCCGGCGCCTGCTGCGCCTGAAGCTATGGAATCAAGCTGTTCATAAGAGATAAAAATATCCTTCAGCTTGCTTTCAGGGATTCCCACCCCCGTATCCCTGACTTCAATAAATACAAAATTCCCTTCCGTGCGGCAGTCAATGGAGATGCTCCCTTTAAGGGTGAATTTGACGGCATTATCCAGTAAATTGCTTATAATCTGCTTCAGCCTGTTTTCATCCGCCATGGCCATATAAGTATCAGGAGGTATTTTATTAATAATAACAACAGGCTTTCCTTTTATCAAATATCGGAAAATTTCCACAGTAGATTGTACCACCAGGTATACATCGATGCATTTGATGTCCAGCTTGATATCCATGACTTTTAATTTTGAATAGTCTATAATGTCATAAACCAGAGTAGAAAGCCGCCTGCCTATGCTTGCGACAAGCCGCAGGTCTTCGGCCTGTGCGGTATTTAAATTGCCTCCGGCTCCATCCAAAAGGGACTGTGAAATATTTATGATACCGTTTAACGGTGTTTTTAGCTCATGGGAGGTCCTGGCAAGAAAATCGTCCTTAAGCTTGTCTAAAGCAGATAACCTTTCACTGAGCTTTTCGATAGTTTTATAGGAATTTTCGTATTTCTCGGACATATAAAGTGCAAGCGCCAATATCAAAATCGGCTGGAATACGGGAATAAAGGTATTGGACTCAAGGGCCCATACAATATTAAAAAGATTTATTATTAAAAGGCTGACAGAGCTTATAATGGCGATATAGAGATAATATTTGCCTTCGATGTCTGTGCGGAAATGCTTGGAGATAATATACAGGACCAGGAAGATAATATAAACATCACCCAGGGTAAAGATAATGTAAGTATAATACCACAAATAAAAATTGGTAAAACAGGTTAACAGGATAAAAAATACGGTAAGCCCATTGACGATAACGACTGTCTTTCGCAAATAGGATACTTTGAAAGCATGATATGCGTATTTGAACAGGAAGTATAAGCTTAATATCAGAGAGAAAACCTGAATTTTAACAGAGGCGTTGTAAGATAAAGCCGGGATGGCATAATTCAGAAGTACTTCAGAGCAGGTGCTGTAATGAATGGCTGAAAATAAGCAATAGGCGGCAAAATACAGCACCTCGAGACTATTTTTCCTTTGAACGCTCAAACCGAAAAAGTATAGAGATATAAAAATCATACCTGTTATAAGTGCCGAATCAATAAAAAAATTATACATCCGCAATGCATTGACAGATTTCTGATTGCCGAAATGTATCTCATAGTAGATCCCGCCATAGGAGGAAATAAAATTGGATACCTGAACGAGCACTTCCATTTCCTTCCCACTTGCATTAAAGTAAGCGGTATCTGCATAATATTCATGCTCGGTGCTTTCGGGAGAAGCTCCGGGATTTCCGCAGGACAGGACCTGCTGTCCATCAACAAAGATTTTGGCGGCGGCATATATGCTGGTTATTTTAATTCCATAGCTGCTGCTTCCTGGAGGAAGCAGGATTTTCAGGCGATATGTGGCGGTTCCATGGGTGGGTAGGCTTTCCCCGTCTATTTTATATAAGCTCCATTTGGAAGGAACCTTCTGAATAGTTCTTCCCACAGGCTGCCGGTCTTTAAAGTCAGCAGGGGAAAGAAGCGCGCCATGATAGAATTCCCATTCTCCATGCAGCTTTACCGATTGGTTTTTAGCCGCATCCCAGCCGGACAAGTCCAGAATCCCATCCACGGCTTCAGCAGGCGCTTTTGACGACATCAAGCGCATACTTGGAACTGCAATACTTGCGACCATAACAGCAAGCATTATGTAAAAAAAGAATTTTTGTACCTTTATGCTTTTCACGGGAATAGCCCTCCGCAAATTATACATATATTTAACATATTCTACTATAACATGATAATTTTTGACAGACAACAGGTTAATAATTTGCAATAATGTCCAGAAAATGTTCAGAGCACATTGATAAAATGATTGCAAACAGTAAGAATGGAAAAAAATAAGGAGAAACAATGGGCGACTCATTAAAAAGCTTTAAATGGACGGATATTGGCGATATTGCAAAAGGAAGGCCTACCCTGGGCATGGGGATGGATGTTGCCGCATACAGGATGTTCCAGTACTCTCTTCGCAATGTGCTGGAAAAATACTACGGCAGAGATGTTATAAGGCATATACTTATTGAGGCCGGGCGGTCGGCAGGAATAGAGTTCTGTAAGAATTTACTGGATGCCAAATTGCCGCCGGATAGATTTTTCAACCTGCTAAAGCGAAACATGAAGGAGCTGGGAATCGGTATATTGCATATTGAGTATGCAGATTTAGAAAATAGTATATTTATACTGTCGGTTTCTGAAGATCTTGATTGCTCGGGTCTGCCGGACACCGGAGAACCGGCCTGCAATTATGATGAAGGCTTTATTATGGGACTCCTGGAAACATATACAGGAAAGCAATTGCTGGTTAAGGAGGTCAATTGCTGGTCAACAGGGGATTGGACATGCAGGTTCAATATTGTCGCTGTTTAATGCTCAGACAATGTCACGGAATAGCTTCTGTTTTCAAATAATAAATACTAACGGAGTAAAATGCAAATGAAGGATATAAGTATGTTAAAAGAACAAATACGAAGGGAACAAGAGCTTTTGGACAGCGTGATAGAGGATACTTATCCGGGTTGCCTTAATTGTCAAAAAATACTTGAGATGAGTATGAAATTGGACATCCTGATCTCGACTTACATGAACATGGTTGAAGCCAAGAAAGTAGAGCATTCCACAACTGCTTAGAATTGCAGGGGGGTAGGTAAAATGAGTATATTCATTGCCCGTCAACCAATTTTCGATGTATCTATGAATGTTTTCGGCTACGAGCTGCTTTACCGGTCCGGAATGGTCAACAGCTATATGGGAACGGATGCGGACCTGGCATCTTCGCAAGTCCTGCTGAACAGCTTCTATAATATAGGGCTGGACAAGCTCACAGGCGGCAGGATCGCTTTTATCAATTTTACGGAAAATTTAATGATACAGGATATTGCAACGCTTTTTCCCAAGGAAAGCCTGGTTATTGAAATACTCGAAAATGTAAACCCCCGTAATGATATTATTGAGAAGTGCAGGGACTTAAAAAGCCTGGGTTACAAAATTGCATTGGATGATTTTGTTTTAAGAGAAGATTATTT
>JAEXXN010000300.1 GCA_023405875.1 Bacillota bacterium
CCCCAGATACTCTACAGCTTTCATCAGCCAGGTGGGCGCATCCATGGCAATGCCTCCGATGGCTGAATCTATAGTATAGCGGATGACCAAAGGCGATGCGAAGGAGAATAACGTGGCAATGCCGATACTTATAATCGACGCCAGGTAGAGAAGCCTGTTCCCCTTCATAAAATTCCAGAGAAGCTTTAAACTATTCATGTCAAATCCCCACTTTCAAAAAAATAATGCAAAAAGCCACAGATACAATCCTTATCTGCGGCCTGAAAAGAAAAATGTAGCAAATAAAAAGCCGCAGGTAATATACATACCTACGGCCACTGATCGCGGAATATATGCAAAAGCTTACAAATAATCCCCTGTTGCGGCTATAGGTCGTTCAAAAAATACACTTTGATTGCTGCTAAACACAAACGCTATTGTTCTCATAATGACGACCTCCTTCCGCATTTATTTACTTTATGATTATATTACAATAATTGGATTAATACAACAAGGTTGTTACAATTGTAACAAAAATGAAATAATTGTGGTGCCAGGGGAACCTGTGGAAAAAGGTGGAGCAGTATTCAGGCGACCACTGTTCGCCCGCAGCATTTCACAATCTTCTACAATTGTGCAACAGTCCCCTTATCCTGTGCGCTATATTTACTTCATAAATTGACAGCCTGGGAAAGCTCCAAAAATCTTCTCCCTCCATGGTCTTTCCATAAGAAAGCACCTCCTGCTATTATACTGCCAAAAGGTGCTTTATATGTGGATATTTACCTCGCTTTGTTCTCTTGTTTGGTGCCTGACACATAATACACAAGTTTCTATTTTTATATTCTACAAAGTATGGTATGATATAATGTGATTTATGGAGAGGAGTGAAAGTATGCGGGGCATTCGATTTAAGAAAAGCGGAATATGTCTTTTGGCCACATTATTGGTTCTTATTTGTATACCTTTGCTTTCGCTTTTTTCAGATATTGACAATGGTTCAATCATGCAAGATACACATACAGCAGGCATAAACCAAGATTCAGTTTCCCCCTGTGGTGCCGACAAAGATGCATGGCGATCAATAGTACATCAAAATTCTCTGGTAGATCTCTTTGTTAACGAGACAGATTTCTCCCAAAGTATGCAGCGATTATTAAACTGGGAAAATAATAGTCGCATGGCGATATTTTATGGGTTACCATATAGCTTTTTCTTTCGTATAACCCCAAGTTTTATCTCTCCATCCAGTCAAATTCTCGTCTGCATAATTAATTATTTTTTAATCGCCCCGTATAGTCCTAACGCACCTCCTTATATTCTTGCTTGAAACTGTTTTAAACCATTTTAGACAGTTTCAAGCCGTATAGCTGACAGCACTATCTAACCTCATGTCTGTTCTGGCATGAGGCTGTATTGTTTGCTGGCTATTGTTGTGTTACACACATAAAGAATAAAAAGGAGTATTATAATGATAGATAAATTAGCCAATAAAAAGGGGACTTTTGTTTCTGTTGTCTTAATTACACTTCTAATTTCATATGTAGCGTTTTTTGGTTTGAATATAGGCTCAATGCATTTGAAAGGCTCGTCAGAGATGCGCTTTGGAATTGATATCAGAGGCGGCATTGACGCGGCTTTTGTTCCAAAGGATATTGATCGTGAGCCCACCGAAGCAGAACTGGAAACAGCCCGTTCCATTATAGAAACACGTCTTGACCAGAGCAATATTTTGGATCGTGATGTAACCATTGACAAAGAAAATGGTTACGTTTTTGTGCGCTTCCCCTGGAAATCAGACGAAGCCGATTTTGATCCGGAAAAAGCCATTGTCGAATTGGGCAGTATGGCGCATCTTACCTTCAAAGATCCCGACGGTAATATTGTTATGGAAGGGCAATATGTAGATACCGCCACACCCGAGCTAGACCATAAAGATCCGGGCAAGCATGTTGTAAGTTTGTCCTTGAAGCCGGAAGGCCGCCGTATGTTTGCAGAAGCTACCGGGAGACTTATCGGTCAGAGGATTTCTATCTATTTAGATGAAAATATGATTTCTGCGCCTGTGGTTCAGGCAAAGATTGATTCGGGCCAATGCGTCATCACCGGAATGCGCAGCGCGGAGGAATCCAGAACTCTGGCAAATCAAATAAATTCCGGAGCGCTACCCTTTGCGCTGATTACGGAAAATTACAGCACCATCAGCCCCGAGCTGGGCAGCAACGCGCTGAATGTTATGGTGTTGGCCGGGATCGTGGCTTTTGCGCTGATATGCCTTGCCCTAATACTTTACTACCGTTTATCCGGAGTCATCGCGGCTATTTCCCTGCTGCTCCAAGTAACGGGACAAATTATTCTGCTTACTTGGCCGCAGTTTTCCATCACCCTGCCGGGTATCGCGGGTATTATCCTGTCTATTGGTATGGGCGTAGACGCCAATGTTATCGTCTCCGAGAGGATACGGGAGGAGCTGAAAAGCGGCAAAACAATGCTGTCGGCGGTTTCCTCCGGCTTTAAAATGGCGTTTTCCTCTATTTTTGACGGCAACATCACCGTCTTGATTGTAGCATTTGTGATGATGTATTTCGGCTCGGGCGCTATTTTGTCCTTCGCATACACGCTGCTGTTCGGTATTATTATGAACTTTGTGGCCGGAGTTACGGCGACCAAGCTGATGACTATATCCATCATGCAGAATGGTTGGGCCAAAAATCCGTCACTCCTTTTAAGCAAGCGTACGTTGGATAAGAAAGAAGTGAAGGTCTATCCCTTCTTCAAACATAGGAAGATTTATTACGCTTTTTCCTCCTGCATTCTAATTATCGGTATCATAATGACTTTTGCAAACGGAGTCATTCTGGATATCCAGTTTAAAGGCGGTACCGTTTTGAAATATGCCATGTCTGAAACAGCGGAATTGACGCCAAGCGACGCGGCTAAGCTGGTGGAGCAGACCTTGAACGGGCATACAACGACAGGGCAGATTACCACGGATTTTGCCACGGGAGAAAAGCGGCTGGTTCTCAGCATATCCGGCGGCGGCGCTGTAAGCAACGAGGAGCTGCATCAGGTGACTGAAGCGCTGAAGCAGCAATACCCGGAACAGCAATTTGAATTAGACAGCACAAACAACGTCTCTCCGTTTTTCGGCCGGAAATTTTTGAAGAATGCCATTACATCCATTGCGCTTTCCGCGGTGCTGATTATACTGTACGTCTGGTTCAGCTTCCGGAAGATCCACGGACTGTCAGCGGGCGCGATGTCGTTGATAGCCCTGCTGCATGACGTTCTTATAGCGTTCTTTACCTTTACCATATTCCGGATTCCGATCGGAGATTCCTTTGTCGCTGTGGCATTGGCAATTTTAGGTTACTCCATTAACGATACAATCGTCATTTACGACCGTATAAGGGAAAATTCCCTCAAA
>JAEXXN010000303.1 GCA_023405875.1 Bacillota bacterium
GCTATGGAGGCAGTAAGGATGACAAAAAGTTGATGGACCTGGTACTGACTGTTTATGAATTCGTACAGAGCCATCCCTGGCCTGAGGTATGGCTTAAGGAGGCTGTGGAGGCTTTTGATGCTGCCGATGGGATGGATTTTGCAGAAACGAAATGGGCAGGTATACTGATGAAGAACATTTCCATGGAGCTTACCGGACTGCTCTGTGCGCTGGAAGGCGCCATAAAAACGTCAGAACAGGCTCAAGGGCTGGAGCCGTATGCCGGGGTTCTCCGGGAGGACCGGTTGAGACTGGAAGCCATGCTGAAGGCTTGCGGAGAGGCCGGGGGCTGGGATGCCCTTTACAACGAGTTCAGCAGGCTTGAGTTTTCGCGTATGCCCAGATGCGGCAAGGAGGTCGATGCTGTGGCCCAGGAAGAGGTGAAGGGCATAAGGGATGATGTCAAAGGAAGGCTGAACAAGCTGAAGAAGGAATTGATAAGCGGAAGCTCTGAAGAGCTGGCCTCCGACATGAGACAGCTATATCCGGTTATGGAAAGCCTGGGAGACCTTGTCCTGGAGTTTTCGGAAAAATATCAGGAAAAGAAAAAGCAGAAGGGAGTAATTGACTTCAACGATCTTGAGCATTACTGCCTTAAGGTGCTGACAAGCCGGACGTCCGGGGGAGATATCGTACCTACACAAGCTGCTCTTGGGCTGAGGGAGCGCTACGAGGAAATATATATTGACGAATACCAGGACAGCAACCTTACACAGGAGGTAATACTCGGCATGGCCTCCAGGGAGGCTCTGGGGGAGCCCAATATATTCATGGTGGGGGATGTAAAGCAGAGTATTTACCGCTTCAGGCAGGCAAAGCCCGAGCTTTTTATAAAAAAACTCAGAACTTATTCGGGGGATTCTTCGTCTAAATACAGAAAAATACTGCTGAACAAGAATTTCAGGAGCAGAGAGGACATTATAAACGGAGTGAATTATATATTCGGGCAGCTTATGTCCGAAAATATTGGAGATATCGATTATACCGAAGAGGAAGCGTTATATACGGGAGCGGCTTTTGCAGCTCCCGAGGCACCGGGCTGCAGCTTCGGCGGCCCTGTTGAGCTTCATGTGATCGACAGCAGGGAGCCGGAGGAAGCGGAAGGGTCGGAAGCTGCCGAAAGTACCGGGGAATTCATTGAAGACGCAGAAACACTTGATATTTCCATTGAAGACAGGCCGGATTCCATACAGTGTGAAGCAAGGCTGGTGGTCAAAAGGATAAAAGAGCTTGTGACAGAGGTGGGCAGCGGTTTTCTTGTGGTTGACAAAGCCACGGGAAAATACAGGCCTGCCCGTTACAGTGACATAGTGATACTCATGAGGGCTACCAGGAACTGGGCGGATGTATTTGCAGAGGAGCTCAGCCTTTATGGGATTCCGGTATATACAGACACAGGCAGCGGATACTTCAGGACCATTGAGATATCCACCATGCTGGCGCTGCTCCAGATAATAGACAATCCCCTTCAGGACATACCCTTGCTGGCAGTCCTGAGATCTCCCATTGCCGGCTTTGACACAGATGAGCTCATTGACATAAGGCTGAAGGACCGGGAGATCACTTTTTTTGAAGCAATGGTGAAGGCTGCAGCAGAGGAGGGCGAGCTGGGAAGCAAAGCAGCCGGCTTTATCGACAGCCTCGAAAGGTGGAGGGAAAAAGCACTTTATCTTTCTACGGATGAGCTTATATGGTACCTGTACAATGCTACGGGATATTTCAGCTTTACAGGTGCCATGCCGGGAGGAGTCAAGAGGCAGGCCAATCTGAGGCTGCTGTTCGATAAGGCAAGGCAGTATGAGGAATCCAGCTTCAAAGGGCTTTTTAACTTCATAAACTTTATAAACAAGCTGAAGGGCAGCCAGGGAGACATGGGAAGTGCCAAGACCCTTGGAGAGAAGGATGATGTCGTCCGCATAATGAGCATACATAAAAGCAAGGGACTGGAATTCCCGATAGTATTTGTCTGCGGGACAGGAAAGGGCTTCAACCTCACTGATTCCACAAAGGGAATACTGCTGCACCACCAATTGGGAATAGGTCCTGATTTTATAGATCACAGGCGCAGGATATGGTACCCTTCGATATTCAAGCAGGCCCTGAAGTACAAGATAAGGCTGGAGAGCCTCTCAGAGGAAATGAGAATATTGTATGTTGCCTTTACCAGAGCAAAGGAAAAACTGATTATCACAGGTACGGTAAATGATCCCCGGAAAAATTCGGCACGCTGGAACAGCAGTACTGAAAATACCCTGAAGGTTCCGGAGTTTGGCGTATTAAAGGGAAAAAGCTTTATGGACTGGCTCTGCTCGGCGCTTATAAGGCATCCCTCGGGCGGGCTGGCGGAAGCCCTTGGAATTGAACCGTCGGCCGTATATGAGGGGAATGACCCTTCACGATGGGATATAAGGCTGTGGAACAGGGATGAGGTATTGAAGGAGATTGAGCTGGAGGAGGGCAATGATGAAAAGCTTGCGGATGAAGTGGCTCTTGCCTCCTTGGAGGCAGAACCCGATATTCATGCAGATATCATAAAGAGACTGGAGTGGAAGTATCCTTATTCCGCATATGAAAAGCTGCCGGTAAAGGTAACCGTCACAGAGCTGAAACGGTATTTTGATACCGAAGCAGCACAGGATTACCAGCTGCAGGCGGCACCGGCCATCAAGCGGCGGCCGCGGTTCCTGGAGGAAGCAACCGGAATGACTGCCGCGGAAAAGGGTTCTCTGATGCACTTCGTGCTCCAGCATATGAATTTTAAAGGAGATGTTTCTGAGACAGGAATAAGGAAGCAGACGGAAGCTATGGTACTGGCAGAGCTGCTGACAGAGGTCCAGGCACAGAATGTGAATTACAGGAAAATCGCAAGCCTTATGAAGTCGTCCCTTGGGGATCGGATGAGAAATGCCGATAAGCTATACAGGGAAGTTCCCTTTACCATAGAGGTTGAGTGTGCTGAGGTATTCGGCAGTGCTGCGGGCTGCGGTGACGAAGGCGAGGCTGTAGTGCTCCAGGGAATAATCGACTGCTGCTTTGAAGAAGCAGGGAAGCTGGTGCTGGTGGATTACAAGACAGACTATGTACCCGAGGGACAGCAGGCACAGATAAAGGAAAAGTACAGGACGCAGATAGAGTATTACACAAGAGCTTTGAAGCAGATAACCGGCAGGGAGGTATCAGACAGGTACATTTATCTGTTCTGGAACGGAGAGCTTCTGCAGTACTGACATATTTACCCGGTTAAATCAAGCTCCTGAGTATTGTATAATAGTAGGGAACGGCCCCCGTGCCGTTCCGCAAAGCCAAAAAAGGTCCTTTTGGGGTGAACTATGTTTTATGAATCCATAAATGAAAGAGTAATGAAGATCAAGCTAAATTCCGATGAGAAGAACATTTTCATAGAGGAGTACAAGCCCTTTATTGCAGCTGCTGTAGAAAAGGCTACGGGCAGGTTTGTTTCCTATGGGCAGGATGAAGAGCTCAGCATAGGACTTATGGCATTTGATGAAGCAATAACACACTATGACCAGCAGAAGGGGAGCTTTTTGAGCTTTGCACAGAATGTTATAAAAAAGAGGCTCATTGACTATTACCGTAAGGAAAAGAAGCATCAGAACGTTGCATATATAAACGACTATTCCACGGAGGAGGCTGAAGGCGAAGAGGTCTTTGAACAGGTAATAGCCGCTGAGGAAGCCCGGAGCAAGTACGAGCAGGAGGAGATAAACCAACTGAGGAGGCAGGAGCTTGTGCAGCTGAAAGAAGAGCTTTTCACCTGGGGGCTGAAGCTGGACGATGTGGCAAAAAGCTCTCCCAAGCATACGGCTACCAAGAGTTCATATCTGGACATAGTCAGGTACATAATCGACCGGCCTGAGCTGGTCAAAAAAATAAAAATAAAGCAATATCTTCCCGTAGCAGAAATTGAAGAGGGCACAAAATTACCCCGTAAAACTATAGAGCGCTCACGAAATTATGTAGTAGCAGCAATGATAATATTAACAGGAGATTATTACTGTATAAGGGAGTTCATAGACTGGGGGTGGAAGAAATGAAAGCTATAGTGGCAGAGATAGATAAAAAGCAAATGATCGTTATAACGGACCAGGGAGACTTTGTGAAGCTAAAGAGACAGATGTCTGCTGCAATCGGTGATGAAATAGAATTTAATGCCCCCAAGAGCTATCCGGCATATAAAAGGCTGGTGACTGTCGCCGCATGCTTCCTGGCATGCATATTCCTGTCAACCGGAGTTTATGCCTATTATACCCCTTACAGCTATGTAAGCGTGGATATAAATCCAAGTATTGCAATGTCCCTGAACAGATTCCAACGGGTAATATCCGTTGATGCTATAACAGAAGATGCGGCAGAGCTTATAAAGGATGCCGGGAGCCTGAAAAACCAGGAGATCGACAAGGCACTTTCCCAGCTTATAAAAAGTGCTTCTGATAAGGGTTATATAGACGCAAAGGCGGAAAACCGTGTAATGGTCGTGGTTTCAGCAAAGGACCCCAAGCAGGAGAATAAATTGGCGGGGACAGTCAGCAAAGCTGCTTCAAAAGAGCTGTCCAAGGTGAATAAAAGCTCTGAAGTCACTGTCGCAAAGACAAGTGTGGAAAGCTACAAGGAAGCAGTATCCAACAAGGTGTCGCCGGGAAGGGAAATTCTTGAAGACAAGCTGAAAAAGGTAAATCCCGGGATAAAGGATGAAGAAGTAAAAAACATGACTGTAAAGGAAGCCATGGAGCGTATAAATGAAGGCAAAAAAGCTGTAAGAGAAGCGGAAAAGAAGAATAAGCAGGCAGAACGCGATAAGGAAAAAGAACAGGCCTTCCAGGGAAAAAATAACAGAGACAAAAAGGATGAAAAGGAAACAGCAAAGGCCCAAAAGGAAGAGAAAAAGTACAGTAAAATGTGGCCGGCAGCCCAGCCAAAGGATAATAAGGCCGTGAACGCGAACAAGGATAAGGAGGCAGCCTCAAAAAAAGATAAGGCTGAAAAGGATAAAAAAGGAACGGGTTGGAGCAAAAATACCTACAAAGACAGCGATAAGGATAAAAGCAAGGACAGAAATAAGGACAACGATAAAAATGATGATAAAAACAAAAAAGACAGAGAAGATAAGGAAGACAGCGGGAAAAAGGACAATAAAGGAAACGGGAATTCGGGAGACAAGTCCAAAAAGAATAATTCTCAGGATCTGGGACAGAGGTTTAAAGATATGATGCAGACAATAAAAGCAAAGAAAAGCCGTTAGCCGGGTGTAAAAGCCAGGCCTCACGGCTTTTCACATATTGAAATTTGTGGATGGATGTTGTAGGATTAAGTAGAATATTCATTAAGGTGGTGTTTGGGTGCCAAAGAAGCTTATTGCAGTTTCAGCCGCTTTGCTCATATTCTGCGTTTTGATATTTCCTTCCGCTATCAATGCCGTCATTGATTGTGACAGGGGCAGGAGAGCTCAGGAGGAGGGCATGCATACAACTGCCATAAAAGAATATGAGCGGGCGTTGGAGCGGTTCCCTGACTCTGCGGTAATAATTGCAAGGCTTGCTGTTTCGTATTTTCACAATGAGAAAATAGATAAATGCAGAGAGCTGCTGGAACGGCTAGCAGGCAGGAGGCTGCCGGCAAAGCTTGCAGGCCAGGTGAACGGTATTGTTCAGAAAATGGATGAAACGTACTATGAAAGCAGTGAATTGCTTGAGGCACTCAGGCTTTACGGTCAGGAGGAATTGGAAAGGACCGCCTCCAGGCTTGAAGCGTACATGGATAAGAACAAAAATGACGTAATGGGAATTTTTCACCTTGCAAACATCAACTTTGATATGGGAAAATATAGTGAGGCAGAAAGACTTTATACAAGGGCTCTGGAGCTGCAGCCGGAATTTCATTCTGCGAACCTCAATCTGGCGGCAGTATACAGGATGACAGGAGATTATGAAAAGGCGGCGGAGTGCTGCGAGAGAGTGCTAAGTTCAAATAAGGAGTACCCCCAGGCTTTTATAGCCCTCTCCAGGCTGGAGCTGCAAAGGGGTGACTATAGGTCGGCGCTGGAATATTCAAAAACGGCCTATGACTTTGATAACACAGATATGCAGGCAGCCGCCAATCTCTGCATAGCATATCACTACAACAGCATGGCTGCTGACCGGGATAAGCTTTATGAAGCTCTCACACAGAATAACTATAATGATTTAGAAGCCTTAAGGGCTGTTATCGGTAAATAATGAAAAGAGGTGCATTCGCTTGAATTTCGATGCTGAAACAAAAAAAGAGATATACTCATGGATAAAGACAATTCTTTTCGCAGTACTGCTGGCTGTGATTTTCAGAAGCTACATATTCAGAACGGCTTATGCCATGAGCGTGTCAATGGAACCGACGCTGCATGAAGGACAGGTGCTTATAATATCAAGAGTGAATTATCTTGTAGGTGAGCCTGAAAGAGGGGATATAGTCGTAATTGACAGTAAGCAGGACAAGCTGGAACACCTCAACCTTATAAAGAGGGTGGTGGGGCTGCCGGGAGAAACAGTTGAGATAAAGGACGGCAGGGTATATATAGACGGAAAATTACTGGATCCGGATTTTACACAGTCGCCAACCCCTGACTTCGGATTTGAAAAAACCACCATACCTGAGGGCATGTACATGGTCATGGGAGACAACCGGGAGCACAGCAGGGACAGCAGGTTCGACTCGGTAGGCTTTGTCCCCGGGGAAGCTTTTCAGGGAGAGGCTGTGTTCAGAGTCTGGCCCTTTAACAAGATGGGGAAATTGCAATAGAAATGGGACAATGGGGACAGGTACCTTGTCCCATTTTATTTGGGACAAGGTACCTGTCCCCATTGTCCCTATAAGGAGGAGATACATTGTACAAAAGTGATATAGTGTGGAAAAAAGTACAGAGTTATTTGCCGCCGCAAAACAGATTACATACAGATATGGAACCGGAAGAGCGTTTTATACAATTAAGCGATGGCAACAGAATTCATGTGGATATTTACGCGCCTTCAAATGCAAAAGCAACGATAATTCTGCTTCATGGAGTGGGAGGTAATGGGCGTTTGCTTTCTTTTCTGGCTGTCCCGTTTTATAAAAGCGGATATCAGGTGATTTGTCCCGACTTGCCTTTATATGGGTATAGTGAATACTCGGATACTGTCACCTACGATACATGGGTCAGGGATGCACTTGAAGTAACGGAACTTTACTCTAAAGAAGGATTGCCCATGTTTTTATTTGGTCTTAGTGCAGGAGGGATGTTAGCTTACCAAGTTGCCTGTGAAGCCTCTTCGATACATGGTGTACTGGTCACATGCATTTTGGATCAAAGACAGCGCAGCGTTACAGAAGCGACTTCTTCCAATCCGCTCCTTGTACGATTTGCGCTTCCTGTTGTTGCACAAATAAGAAAGCTGTTCCCCAATATCCAAATCCCCATGAAATGGGTTGCAAATATGAAAGCGATTGTGAATAACAAAGAGCTAGCCAAAATACTTATGGCAGATACCAAATCATCGGGTGCAAAAATAACTTTGACTTTTTTGTATACCATGCTTCATCCTGAAATCGCAATAGAACCTTCCGGTTTTGAACATCCTTTTATTCTTCTTCATCCGGAAAATGATCACTGGACCGATATTTCATTAAGCAGGCTTTTCTATGATAAACTTGGATGTGAGAAGGAAATACACTTACTTACCGGAGCGGGTCATTTCCCTATTGAAGAGGATGGATTAAACATTCTTATCCAAAAAAGTATAGCTTTTATCGAAAAATATAGATTGTAGGTGCATATCCATTCCCATTCTCTACCCACCATAAATATCCATATGACAGATTGAGTTTTCCCAGCGACGAAAATAAAAAGCAAAAAGAACCGTCCCCCCCTGCTTATTCAAAGTAATAGGATCTATCTTCCTACTGTACCGGCATATAAAAGCATTTGATTTCTGACCATCTCTGCAAGTACAGGAGAAACTTGTTCCAAATGCCATAAGACGACGCGCTGTGTATTAGGCTGGGCTTCCACAAGTCCTGACGCAATATTATCCGCAAGGTTCTTTTTCTCTGCTGATGAAAAGGATTCATACTTCTGAGCAGCTTGTATGAAATCGTCCGGATTCGGGATTTCGGCACGCATAATTTCGCCGTCGACATATCTGCCGTTTCCACTGGATACCATAGATGCAGGAGACCAGTTTGGCTGTCTGTTGACGGGGATATTACGATAACCGGGACCCAGTCGATGACGCTGTGCATCCGAATAAATAAATGTGCGCCCCTGTAATACCTTGTCATCTGAAAATTCCAGCCCGGGAAGCAGATTCGCCGGATTAAAGGCTAATTTTTCGACATGCTCGGCATAATTGTCCGGGTTGCGGTTTAAAACCATCCGCCCGACGGGTAAAGAGGGATATTGGGCTTCGTCCCACATCTTGGTATCGTCCAAAGGATCAAACGGAAGTGTCTTTGCATCTTCGGGATCCATCAGTTGTACACGCAGCTCATATTCGACAGCCTTGCCTTGTGCGATATTGTCATATAGGTCACGCCCGGCGATGTTCGGGTCTTTGCATGCCAACTGCTGGGCTTCCTGCCGATTAATGAACTCTTGCCCAGCCATGGGAATCCAAATGTATTTTACATAGCGCCGAACACCCTGCGCGTTCCGCCAGACGTAGGTGCTCACACTATACCCCCGGATATGGCGCAAGCTTTTGACCGTTCCCAAATCCGAGAAAAACCATACCAGCATATTGGTTGTCTCGGGATATTTGGCAAACAGACTCCAAAACCGCTCCGGATCAGCCAGGTTATTCACCGGAGAGGGTGAAAGATGGCTGATCACATCCGGCACACGAATCGCATCGCGTACAAAAAAGACAGGGAGATGGTTGCAGAGCAGATCGAAGATTCCCTCATCGGTATAAAACCTGGTGCTGAACCCGCGCACATTTCTTAAGGTGTCCGGCGTTCCCTGATTGCTTGACGCCAGGGAGAAACGCGCCGCCACCGGCATCTGTTGACCGGGCGTTTGCAAGAATTCGGCCTTGGTATATTCCTTCATCGAGTGAGTGGTGCGAAAATGGCCAAAAGCGCCATAGCCTTTTGTATGTATGCGCCGCGGAAGCGTGGTGGAGGATACAAAGGTCTCTAAAGTCTCATGCAGGGCGGTATCCTGCAAAAGGACAGGACCCTGTACACCCACCGTCTGCGAATGGGATACATCCGAACCCCCTGTTTTTGCGGGCGTTGCGTTTGGTTGGGGTTTTTCGGCATCCATTGGCTTACCGTTCCTGTAAGCACCCGGAGAAGGTGATTGAGGTTGATTGCGTTTGATCTGACCGTTTTGTCTATCTGACTCGCGCCGGGCTTTCTCTTGCTCTAATCGAAACCATCCGTTATTATTATCCATTTATAAACCCTCCAAAGCGTGCCAAAAGCACAATAATATAATACAATGTATTCTTAATTTCAAAAAATAATACTATTTAGGAAAACCTGCTCTTAGCAGCCGGATAAGCTACTCCGTTTATAACGAGGCGAAAGATGTCCCCCACTGCATATCTCCCGCCTCATTGAAATCTTGTTATAATTAATGTACAAGAAATTATCGCCACTCAAAATTTATGACTTTAAAGTAGTAAGTACTTATGAGAAATAAACAAGAACTGCCGCCCGACTGAAAAGCAAAAAGAACCGTCCCCTCTGCTTATCTGCTTATCCAATACTTGCAACCGGAAGATTGAACGAGGCCGTTACGGATGATATAATAAGGGCAAAAAGTAATTTCCCTGAAAGGAGAAAGGGCTTTAATGTTAAGAATTGAAATGTATAATAGTGAATCGCCGTTAGAAAACATTGATTCGGTTTGCTATCTTATTCAAAAGCAAATGACATCTATTGGTTCCTCTAAATCGTTAGAACAGATCAAACATGCACTTGCTAACGCTTTCAAGCCAAATAGCAGGGCAGAACTATTTATTGGTTACGACAACAATATTCCGGTAGCATTTGCTTTTGGCAATATAGGGGCTGGGATAGAAGCAGATGGTGATTATTTTTGGCTTAATGAAATATATGTTGATACTCCATACAGAAATCGTGGCTATGCAAATACTTTATTAACATTTGTGGAAAACCGATTGAAAGACGAAGGAATTAATTATTTCGCTTGCGTCACGGAGAATGAAAATACTGTTGCGCAAAGCGTATTCCGAAAAAAAGAGTTTGAGTTAAATTCTATAATCTGGGTTAATAAAAGCATTCACACAAAATGAACACCACACAATGGTAAACGTTCAACGGAGTAACATGAAGCCGCCGCCCTTTGATACAGGGTGGCGGCTTTCGTCGTTCTGTCTGTTGGCGGGTATATCTTGATTCTGGTGGTATCTGGATCCGGCTTCCTTGTTAACCCTGCCCATTGATGCCGGGCTTATTTTAATTTGGGGAAATGGGCTTCAAAGTCCGGCCTGAACCCATTGTCCATAGCCAATTGCCTGTTGTGCACATGATTGTATTTTGGTAAATAATCCGATAGAATAAAGATATATGAAATAGAATAATAAATTTACATTTTAGGTATAAACTGTAGAGGGGGCGGCGGTCGTCCCAATGCAATACCGTGGAGGTGCAGCAATGAGAATACTACATACTTCAGACTGGCATCTGGGTAAGACCCTTGAGAACATAAACAGAATAGAGGAGCAAAGGCAATTCATAGATGAGCTGTGCTCCATTGCCGAAAATGAAAAGGTAGAGCTGGTGCTTGTAGCCGGGGATATCTTTGATACATATAATCCTTCCTCGGCAGCAGAGGAGCTGTTTTATGACGCAGTAGACAGACTGAACGCCAGGGGTACCCGGGCGGTGGTCATAATAGCCGGAAATCACGACAGTCCGGATCGGCTCTGTGCATCCAGCCCGCTGGCATACAAGAACAGCATAGTCCTTTTGGGCTATCCTGGAAGCGCCGCACCGGTGTACGATGCTCCAGGCCGCTGCTCAATACTGCAATCAGGCCCGGGATGGCTGGAGCTTAAGCCTGCCGGACTGGAGCACAGTGCTGTCGTCATAACTCTTCCCTACCCTTCCGAGTCCCGGCTTGAGCAGCTTATTTCTGCGGGTTCACAGGAGGAAAAGCTCCAGGAGGCCTATTCGGACAAGATAGCTCAATTGCTTTGTACACTGAGCGGTAATTTCAGGGAGGATACTGTAAACCTGGTGGTAAGCCATTTGTATCTCAGGGACGGCAAGACCTCCGATTCGGAAAGGCAGCTTGGGGGGGCCCTGGTGGTAGACCCTTCACAGCTTCCTGATAATGCGCATTTCATTGCCCTGGGACATCTTCACAGGCCCCAGCGGATAAAAAGCGCACCTTCTCCCACCTATTATTCCGGCTCACCTATTGCTTACAGCTTTTCAGAGACGGAATACAGCAAGCTGGTATATATAGTTGATGCCGAGCCCGGCAAGGAAGCAGAGATAAAGGAAGTGTACCTCAGCTCGGGAAAGCCCCTGAAGCAATGGCGGGCCAAGAACGGTATAGAAGAGGCACTGGGCTGGTGTGAAGAGGGAAGAGACCTGAACGCATGGATAGATCTTGAGATACATACCGACAGGGTACTGACGGCAGAGGAGCAGAAGAGGCTCAGGGAGCTTAATCCGGGTATAATCAACATAAGGCCGGTGGTTACAGACTCAAAGGAAAGCATAATAAGCTTTGAAAGCAGGGAAGGAAAAAGGATAGAGGAGCTTTTCAAGGATTATTACAGATACAGGACAGGAATGGAAGCTGCCGAAGAAATGCTTGAGACCTTTATAGAAGTAGTAAATGGATACACAGAAGAAGAAACGGAAGAAATACTGCCGGGGGGTGAAGCTGATGAGGCCCAGGTATCTTGAGGTAGAGGGGCTGCAAAGCTTCAAGGAGGTACAGCACATAGACTTTGACAGGCTTGGGGAAACAGGCCTTTTCGGGATATTCGGCCCTACCGGAAGTGGGAAATCCACAGTATTGGATGCATTGACCCTTGCCTTGTACGGAAATGTACAGAGGGCGAACAGGGGGACACAGGGGATAATAAACATGGCCTCGGCAAGCGTAAGGGTCTCCTTTACCTTTGACCTGGTCCGGGAAGGCATGAGAAAGACCTTCAGGGTAGAACGGCTGTACAGGAGGAAAAAGGATTCGGACAACTCGATAGAGTCAAGGGTTGCCAGATTGATCGAGCTGAACCCCCTGGGGGATGTGGTCATTGCGGACAAACTGGGAGAGGTGAATGATGCGGTAATAGAGCTTATAGGCCTTCAGTTCGATGATTTTACACGTTCGGTGGTGCTGCCCCAGAATAAATTCCAGGAATTTCTTTTATCTCCCAAAGGGGATAAGACAAAGATGCTGGAAAGGATATTCTATATGGAGGAGTACGGAAGGGAGCTGACCGACAAGGTAAACAGAAAGCTTTCCAGGCTTCGTAACAGGCTTTCAGGTATTGAAGGGGCCCTGTCTATGCTGGGAGACATAAATGAAGGCTCCCTGAGGGAAGCAAAAATCGCTCTTGAGTCAGCCGGAGAACAAAGGGAAAGGATAGCTTCCGCCCTGAATGCAGCGGAAAAGGAGTATGAAGGCGCCAGGGAAGTGTGGGAGCTTTCCGGGGAGCTTCAGGAGGCAGTAAAAAAACAGGAGGCCCTGCTTGAAGGGCTGGAAGGAATAAACGAGCTGAGAAGCCGGTGCAAAAGTGCCCTGGCTGCTCAAAGCCTTGGAGACAGGATCAGTGATATTGAAAAAACCGAAGCAGAGCTGAAGCATACTGAAGAGGTGCTGGAGCAGCTGCTTGCCGCTCTTGAGGAGCTCAGGGCGCAGCTGGCACAAGGAGAAGGAGAGCTTTTACTGGCGAAAACAGCGCGGCAGGAGCGGATACCCCTGCTGGTAGAGCATAGGACAAAGCTTGTAAAGGCTTTGGAAACAAAGGGGGAGCTGGAAGAGCTGGAGAAAGTCCTTCAGAGGCTGAGGGCCGAGCATGTAACGATAAAAAAACAGGTGGAGCATTGGGAGGAGCAGATATCAAAGCAGAAGGCGGGCTTGGAGGAGGCCCTGAAGGCTTCCGAGGGAAAAAGGGCATATCTTGATACTCTCAAGGTTGAAGCCGGTTACAGGGACAAGGTGCAGAAGGGCGCCGCCCTGGAAGAGGAGCTGGAGCGCTCCCGAAGGGCCAGGGACCAGCAAAAGGCCAGATGCAACGAGCTGCTTGCAAGTATAAACCGGCAGGAGCAGGAGCTTGCTTTACTGGATAAAGCCGGGCTTGAGCTGCATAATGCGATGGAAAAAGCCAGGTCAGACTATGAGGAGCACAAGGGAATAAAGCAGTGGGACCGGAACGAGGTGGTCAAGGCAGAGACAAGCTATTACGGAATAAAGTCGGTTACCGATTCCATGAAGCTTATGCGGAAGGATATTGAACTGCTGGAGTCAAGGCTGCCGGACTATGAAAGGCAGCTTTCGGTATTGGAGAGAAAATCAAGGGAGCTTGAAGAGGAAAAAGGCAGAAAGCAAGAGTCCCTTGAAAAGATGAGGCTTTTGGCGGAGGAGAAGCAGCGGGAGCAGGAGAGCGGCAGCGCCTATATACTTGCTCAAAGACTGCAGGCCAATGAGCCATGTCCTGTTTGCGGATCCACTGATCATCCTGCCCCCGCTGCCCATTGGAGGGGTGGTAATGCTTCAGAAATGGACAGGGAAATAAAGGAAGTCCGTGACAGGGCAGAAAAGCTTGATCTGGAGTGCAGGTCCCTGGAAAATGAAGGAATAAAGCTCAGGGAGCAGCATATTAATTTACGGAGCCAGAAGGAAGCGCTTGCTGCCGATATTAAAAACAAGCAGAAGGAATATGACGGGCTGTCCCAAAGGCTTCCGGAGGGTTACAGGGAGCTGTCCATAGCATTGCTGGAAAAAAGCCTTGAGGTGATGTCTGTGGAAAAGCAGAAAAAGCTCAAGGAAGTAGAACAGTGGGAAAGTGAGCTTTCAAGGCTGGAGGAGCAGCAAAAGAAGGCTGCCGCCGATTATAACCTTTACCGGGTTGAAAGCAGCGGAAAGCGCTCCCGGCTGGAGACGGACACAAAGCATCTTGAAGAGCTGACCAGTGCATATAATGAGGCAGAAGAGGACCTGAACAGCAAAAAGTCGGCTTATGCCGGCCTTGGGACGGAGCTTAAGCTAAGCACCATAAGAGAAGAGCTCCGGAGGATACAGGATAAGGATATTGAGGCGGAAGGCCTCTATAAGGAGCTTCAGGTGATGGAAGCTGCTGTTGCGGGATTGAGGAATGAAATTGAGAAGGCAGAAGCGGCAAAAAAGCTTGAGCTGGAGAAGCTGTCGGAGATTACGGCAGAGGGAAGAGGCTACAGGTACCGCAAGGAGGAGAAGGAAAAGGAGATCATGGCTTTCCTTGGAGACCGGGATATAAAGGCGGAAATGGAGAAGGCCGGGGAAGAGATCGCTGCCCTGGAGAAAGCCGAACAGAAGGCACAGGAGCATGCTGCTTCAATAAGGGAAGGGTATGAGAAGGCTGTAAAGGATAAGACCGTCCATGAGAAACAAAGGGATATATTCCGTGAAAAGCTGGCAAGAGATATTCAAAAGCTGGAAAAGGAGCTTGCGGATAAAGGCTTTGCTTCCGTCCAAGAGGTCAGACAGGCCTTTATCCCGGAGGATAAGCTTCTGGAGCAGCAGCAGAGCATCAAGGAATACGAGGAGGCCGTCGGCAGCATAAAGGCCCATATAGGGGTGATAGAAAAGAAGCTGCTTGGAAGAAGCATAACTGAAGAGCATTGGCTGGAAATCAGCAACAGCTATCAGCAGCTTAAGCTTGACAAGGAAAATTGCATTGCGGTATATGAAAGTGCAAAGAACAGGTATGAGACGGTAAGGGGAAATTATGAAAGCTGGCTCACACTGAGCAGCGAGCATAAGGTGCATTCGAGGAAAAAGGAGCACCTTGAGCTTTTCAAGAATCTGCTTAAAGGGAACGGCTTTATTGAGTATATATCGGAGGAGCGTCTGCGGTACATTGCCCGGGAAGCTTCCGAGACCCTCGGCACACTTACCAGGCACAGGTACGGCCTGGAACTGGATACCGAGAACGGATTTGTCATACGCGATGATTCCAATGGAGGGCTGCGCAGGCTGGTTACCACCCTTTCGGGAGGCGAGACCTTCCTGACCTCCCTTGCTCTTGCCCTTGCATTGTCTTCGCAGATACAGCTTAAAGGGCAGAGTCCCCTTGAGTTCTTCTTCCTGGATGAGGGCTTCGGGACCCTTGACAGCAGCCTGCTGGATACTGTTATAGACTCCCTGGAACGGCTGAGCACCCGGGACCGGGTAATAGGGCTGATAAGCCATGTACCCGAGCTGAAAGCAAGAATTACAAGGCGTCTCGTTATAGAGCCGCCGGCGGTCAATGGCGCGGGAAGCAAGGTATATATGGAAAAGGCGTAGTAGTGGAAGGATGCGACATAATTGAATAATTGTAGGGAACGACGCCCTCGTCGTTCCGGTTGTTGCACATTTTTTATGTCGCATTATTCCACATATATGTAAAGGAGGGTTACAATGAACCAGGATAACAAAAAGTATATTGCATTGGTGCTGGTGGCTTTGATACTGTCGGCTGGCCTTATAGCATCAACTCTGATAGCCACCAACGGACTGGTGGAGATAAAGGGCAGCAGGTCGATAACTGTTACAGGCTCTGCAAAGCAGCAGCTCAAATCCGACCTGATCGTATGGAAGGGCAGCTTCTCCAGCCAGTCATCGGTGATAT
>JAEXXN010000304.1 GCA_023405875.1 Bacillota bacterium
GACTGCCCATAGGAAGCAGCATGGAGAGGATCATGATGAGTGTGAGCATCCAGCTTAGCCTTTTTTGAACATTTTTCATCTTCATACCCCCATATTTGTTATTTGCGCATAAAAGTTGTCTTATACGCGTCCAACAAAATTATAGCATAAATTGAATTGGTAAACAATTTAGAAAATGAATAAAAGTTCCAATAAGTCCAATATTATGCAGGCCCGTATAATACGCGGCCTTGCAGCAAAGTATACAAATATATATTTGAAAATCAGGAGGAATTATAGGTATAAATGTAGAATATAATTAAATCTGGAAACAAGGAGGACGCAGCTATGAACGTAGAATACATAAATCCCTTCATCAATGTATCTGTCGATTTGATTAAGATGGTCTGCAATGCAAATGTCAGCCGTGGTCAGATATTTATGAAGAATTCACCTTTTGCAGCAGGGAGTGTCGTGATAATCATAGGAATAGCGGGTGAATTCAAGGGACAGGTTTTTTTCAGCATGAATGAAGCTACAGCTTGTAAGATAGCTTCTGCGATGATGTTCGGAATGGAAGTCAATGCTTTGGAGGAAATGGCCAAAAGCGCCATAGCGGAGCTGGGGAATATGATTATGGGCAATGTGTCTACTGAGTTTTATAATGGCGGGATAAAAATAGATATAACACCTCCGACAATACTGGTGGGAAATGACATGGCCGTATCAACGAAGGGAGTTAAGACCATATGTGTGCCGTTGATCCTGGAAAATATGGGAGAAGTAGAAATTGACATTGCAATAACAGAATAAATGGGGATATCCGATACAAAACATAAAAGAAAGAGCAGTTTTGCTGTATATTATAAAGCTTGATTTACGATAGCAGACTTGCTTTTTATAACGAATAGGAAAGTATATATTACCTTGGTGTGCCGCCTGACCCATGAGTTTCAAAAAAGGCTTACTTGTTTGTTAAAATAAAATGCTTCAATAGAAGCCTTTTTTATTGCAATAAAACTTATTTGGTATACTTGTCGGGCATAATATGTTACTGTATGATATATTTATGAAAAGCAAGAGGTATCCATGCGAAAGCTGGATTGCTTATATAGAGGTCTATTCGCGGAATAGCGCAATATATGGGAGTTGGTAATTTGAGTCTCAATATAGTATTGGTAGAACCCGAGATACCGCAGAATACGGGAAATATTGCAAGGACCTGTGCTGCAACAGGCTGCAGGCTCCACCTTGTAAAGCCCCTGGGTTTCTCGGTGGATGACAGGCACTTGAAAAGGGCAGGATTGGATTATTGGAGCCTGGTGGATATATTCTACTACGATTCCTTTAACGAGCTGAAGAGCAAATACCCTGAGGGATTATTCTACTATTCGACCACAAAAGGTGAGAAAAAACACACAGAAGCAGAATACAAGGAGGATTGCTTCATAGTATTCGGTAAGGAGACCGCGGGATTGCCGAAGCCTCTGCTGGAGGAAAACAAAGAGTTTTGTATAAGAGTGCCGATGATAGATGATGCACGTTCCCTGAATCTTGCAAACTCTGTAGCTGTTGTGGTGTACGAGGCTCTGAGGCAGACAGGCTTCCCCGGGATGCGGTAACAGGCCGGATAATAAAATGTTATATAATATTATGGAGGATTACAAATGGGAATAAGGATAATAACCGACTCAATATGCGATGTCCCCAAGGAGTATGTTGAGAGATACGGAATAAGGGTGATGCCTTTGACGGTGCATTTTGGAGACCAGTCATACAAGGATGGAATAGACCTCACCCTGGAGCAGTTCCTGTCCAAGCTTGAGAAAGCAGAAGAGCTGCCGACCACCTCTCAGGTACCACCTGCAGAGTTTATTGAAGCTTACAGGGAAGAGCTTGCTTTGGGAAACAAGATAATATCCATACATGGCTCTTCACAGCTCAGCGGGACCTACAATTCCGCCATGCTTGCAAAGGAGCAGCTGGCTGGAGCTGATATTCACGTTATAGATACCATGGGAATCACTATGGGTGCCGGTATGCTGGTCATCAAGGCGGCCAGACTGGCGGAGGAGGGCATGGAGCCGGAAGCTGTGGCAATGGAGATAGAAGCTTCCAGGGAAAGGTTGAAGCACTTGATAATTGTGGATACCCTGAAGTACCTGCATAAAGGCGGAAGGCTGTCTTTGTCGGCTGCGGTAGTGGGTTCGATACTGAGTATAAAGCCTATATTGACGGTAAAGGACGGCAAGCTGGAGCTTTTTACAAGAGCCAGAGGGATAAAGAAAGCCATATCGGTTGTAATGGATACAATCAGGGAAAACGGCTGGACCCTGGACGGTAAGGTTATAGGCATAAATCATATAGCTGATCTGGAGCATATGAATATGCTCGAGGAGGAGCTTAAACGGGAATATGCTATAAAAGAAATAGTGAGGGGCGAAGTCGGTTCGGTGGTAGCAACTCATGGAGGCCCGGGAGCGGTTGCATTATATTTTGAGATATAGAGGGCAGAAGCAGGGAAGAGAATAGAGATTATAGACTGATAAAAATTTGACAATATTAGTTTTTTGTTGTATAGTTAAAGCATAATAGGTTGTTATGCACGATAGATAGATTTTTTCGATGACGTACAACCTATTCATAGAAAAAACATATAGTGCGGCAGATGATTTTCGGGAGAGACCAGTAATGGCGCCGAAGGAATAAGTCATAACAAATTGCTGTATGACGAAGCTCTCAGGTAAAAGGACCGATAATCGTACGCACCTCTGGAAAGCGCAAGCACCGAAGGATCAAATCGTTAAGTGAGGCTCAGGCCCATCTATCGAAGAATATCTCAGGTATAATAACAGAGGTAGAGCATAGTCTCTGCCTCTGTTTATTTTTGCAGTGGGTATGGATGTGCAAAAGCTCATGAAACCGATGCGGAGGGATTTCAACTGGATAGAGGGTTTAGTGTATTTACAAACAACAGTCTTTTATATGAAAAGTACAACAAGGAACTGGATATTACCTTTATAGATGGGCAATATATTGATGTGTTGAAATCAGTCAGAGACATGGTGCACAAAGGTTCAAAGCTGATGACGCATCCGCTTATGGGAAGTATAAAACCCAATCAGACACCCTTCAGAAGCATAATAATCGCTGAAGGGTCGGTCCTGGATGTTGAGTCGCTGGAAATAATAGAAAACAGTATAGCAACAGCGGAAAGATTTCAGAGGGACAACGGTGTAGCCTGTTGGAACGGGACGGTACTTGATGATTTCAGGTTTGTAGACCTGAGACTGTTTGAGAGTGCGTTGGATAGTATCATTAAATAAAAAAAATATAATTTTATGTTTTTAAATAAGGGGTTTCTGTTTAGAAACAGACTATAGGAGGGTGAAAAATGAGCAAGGTATATGATGTGGCAATTATTGGAGGAGGGCCTGC
>JAEXXN010000307.1 GCA_023405875.1 Bacillota bacterium
ACATTGGGCATTGTCATCGGTGTTACTGCCATAATTGCCCTGGTCACCATAGTGCAGGGCCTTACGGGTGAAGTAACCAGCCAGTTTTCCAGCCTCGGCGCGGGAAAAATAATCGTCCAGGCCTCCGGCACTCCGCTGAAGCAGGGGCTCAGCGAAAAGGACCTGGAAAAGCTCCTGGAAATAGAAAATGTTTCGGGCATATCCCCTACCATGTCGCTGATGGCCTCTGTCGTCAGGAATGATATGCTGGAGGAGGATGTCAAGGTCGATGGAAAAAACGAGGTATATTTCCGGAACAATGACGAGCTGATAATTCGCGGAAGAGCGCTTAACATACTGGACATGGAAAGCAGAAACAAGGTAGCGGTGATCAACCGGACCCTTGAGGAGTTGCTTTTTTTCGGTGAGGACTCTGTAGGCCGGACAGTACAGATAAACGGCGCTACTTATACCATAGTAGGTGTTCTTGATGAAGATGCCATCACCGATGTAACCTCCATGATGGCAGGCAGCACTGAAGCAGAGGGTAAGGCTTTCATTCCCTATACCACTGCAATGAGCATCTCAGGCGTCAGCAGTATCTCCTCCTTTGAGCTGCTCATTTCAGACACCGAAAAAACCAAGCAGGTGGTTGAAGCTGCCGAGGGTGTGCTGAACCAGGCCTTCAACTACAAGGATGACAGCTTCAGGATAATCAACATGGACAGCCTCCTCCAATCCATGGATACCATGACCGACATGCTGACCGCCACTATGGCCGGTATTGCATCCATTGCACTCCTGGTCGGCGGAATCGGCATAATGAACATGATGCTTGTATCTGTCACGGAGCGTACCACTGAAATCGGATTGAGAAAAGCCCTTGGGGCGGAGCCCAAACGAATCCAGCTCCAGTTTCTGATCGAGTCTATTTTCCTCTCCCTTATCGGCGGGTTCATAGGGCTTATAATTGGTGTCGGCATATCCTGGCTGGTTACAGCCGCACTGGATATCGATTTTATCATATCTACCTGGGCAATCACCCTCGGTGTGGGCTTTTCTGCGGCAGTAGGAATCATTTTCGGCTGGGCGCCCGCCAGAAAGGCGAGCATGCTGAATCCTATAGATGCGCTGAGGAGTGTGTAGCTGTATAATTATGAAAAGAGGTGATACAAATGTTCAACATTCTTGTGGCCGAGGATGATAAGAACCTCAGGAAGCTGATGTCTGCCGTTCTGAAGCAGAATGGCTATAACGTCCTGAATGCGGAGGATGGCGCCGAGGCTTTGGATATTATGAATAAAACCCACGTAGATCTGGTCATCAGCGATATAATGATGCCCAACATGGACGGCTACACCTTTACCAGCGAATTGAGGCAGTCGGACAATTCCCTTCCTGTCCTCATGGTAACTGCAAAGGAGACTCTGGAGGATAAGCGGAGAGGTTTTTCCGCGGGCACCGATGATTACATGGTAAAGCCGATCGATATGGATGAAATGCTTCTCCGGGTGGCGGCGCTTTTGCGCCGTTCCCGCCTTATAAACGAACGTCGCCTGCTAATAGGAGATATAGAGCTGGACTATGATACTCTTACCGTCAGCCGGAAGGATAATTCTGTACTGCTTCCCAAAAAGGAATTTTACCTGCTGTTCAAGCTGCTCAGCTATCCCAAGCACATATTTACGAGGCAGCAGCTGATGGATGAGATCTGGGGTATTGATGCGGAAGCAGATGAACGCACGGTAGATGTGCATATAAAGAGGCTGAGAGAAAAATTCGCAGATTTTCCGGAGTTTGAGATAGTAACTATCCGCGGGCTCGGATACAAGGCTGAGAGGCATCTATGAGAAAAATAAGGATAAAGCTTGCCGTATTCTTCATTTCCCTTATGCTGCTTTCCTCTTTTATGTCCATGGTGGTATCGGCCCTCTTCCCCAACAGCAATATAAAGAGAGAGATACTGCAAGGCCAGCATTCGGTTGCAGTCTCCATACTTGAGCTTGAACGGAAAACAGACCTGAGCCTTGAGGAAATAACCCAGATGACATCAAATTTCATGTTCTCGGTCAAGGAAATAGAAAATATAGCTTCACTGCAGTTATCGGCTGAGGAGCTTGAAAAGCTTGAAAATCAGGAAATAGTTCCTCTATCCGGCAGGAGGTTTCCGGATGTGTCTACCCTGCTGATGCTGGATGGCCATTATATAGATATAAGCCTGCACCCTAAGAACAATGTTGTCAGTATTGTGCTGTCCCGTGCAGGACTTACCCTGCTGTCGTACATTTTGTTCGGAGCCTTTCTTATTGCAGTTTCCGGCCATTCGGCGGTAATGCCCATATTGAGGCTTAACAAGGCCACCCAGGAGGTTGCAAAGGGAAATTTCGATATACAGGTTGTAAACAAGAGCAGCGACGAAGTGGGGCAATTGACCAAAAGCTTCAACAAAATGATACAGGAGCTGAAAAGGATAGAATACCTCCGGAAGGATTTCATAAACAGCGTATCCCATGAGTTTAAAACACCCCTGGCCTCCATCCAGGGCTTTGCAAAGCTTTTGCAGAAGGGTAATCTGTCCGAGGAGGAAAGGCAGGAATATGCGGATATAATAGTTGAGGAAACCGCAAGGTTATCCAGGCTCTCTTCAAATATACTGAGGCTCTCCAGCCTTGATAACCAGGAGATCATAGATAAAAGGACCTTATTCTCCCTTGACGAGCAGATAAGGAAAACCATATTGCTCCTTGAACCCGAATGGAGCAAAAAGAACATTAGCTTTGACCTTGATCTGGACGAATTACAGTATCAGGGTGATGAGGAGCTTCTCCAGCAGGTCTGGATAAATCTGCTGAATAATGCAGTCAAGTTCTCCCATGAAAACGGCACGATCAACCTGCGCCTCAGCAAGACAGCTTCTGCCGTAAAGGTGGAAATTAGCGATAGCGGCATAGGCATGAGCGAAGAAACCGTGCTGAGGATATTTGAAAGGTTCTACCAGGGGGACAGCGCTCATTCCCGTGACGGCAACGGCTTGGGTTTGTCCCTTGTCAAAAGGATACTGGACCTTTGCAATGGAAATATCAATGTAAAAAGTACCCTTAATGAGGGCTCAACCTTTACTGTTGAGCTGCCGTTAATTTGAAATGGCGGTGAAAAATGATTATCGGAGTTGAGTTCAAATTTGCTGAAATATATGAGAATTACTATACCGCAATCTGCTCCTATATAAATAGGACGGTGAATAACAGCCTTCTGGCCGAAGACCTTGCCCAGGAAACCTTCATTAAGGTATTATACGGCCTAAAGGACTTTGATGAGAGTAAAAAGCTTGCTCCCTGGATTTTCAGGATCGCCCGCAATACCTGCATAGACTATTTCAGGCAGAACAGGCAGACCTTTGAGCTTATTGACGAGGTCAATTGTTATGATAATGAAGACAACAGCCCTGAAAATATGATCCTTAACAAAGAACACCGGGATACTATAAAAAGCATCCTGCTGAAAATGAGCCAGAAATACAGGACTGCAATAATACTAAGGGATTTTGACGGACATACCTACAAAGAGATTGCCTCCACTCTGATGCTGAAGGAAGCTTCGGCAAGGACCGTGATACGAAGAGGACGGAAACAGTTCCGTGAGGCATACTCCCAGGTTTATTAAGGAGGTATTTATTGCTTTCGGTTATCAAAATAAAACCATGCAGAATTGAACTGTTCTGCATGGTTTTATTATCCTTTCCGGTTCCGGAGTACTAGGCTATCCTATTCTACTTCAAGCCTGCTGAAGTCTTGATATTGGCCTGATGCCCTGTATCGACCGCTCCGTCTACATGCTTGGTACTGTTCAGGAAGTGTATATCAAAATGTCCATCCATCCCGTTATTCTTTATCCAATCAAAGTTTGTACCCGCTCCATAGT
>JAEXXN010000357.1 GCA_023405875.1 Bacillota bacterium
ACTCTGAGCTGGAGGCAAGAATGCTTGGCAGCAGCCAGCCGATGTTCAACAAGGTATCCGGCTCTGTTCTGGTTGGCCTCGCAGGAGGCCTTGCAGGCAGCCTGCTGGTAATTCTCCTGGGTATAAGCATCGAGGATCACACAAAGGCTGGAGGGGGATCGCTGGCAGAGGCCATAACATATATATGGATAATAGCCATCCTTCTGTCAATGATAAACCCGAGGTATCTGTGCTTTTCTTATGCAGGCGGTATTGTAGCCATAATGAATCTTTTGTTTGGTTTTCCCTCAGTAAGTGTACCGGGTTTGATGGCATTGATCGGTGTACTTCATCTGATTGAGAGCTTTCTTATATGGATGGATGGGTATACCTACTCCGTTCCTCTGTTTTTAAAAAGAAAGGACGGAAGGATTGTGGGAGGCTATACAATGAACAGGATATGGCCTATACCCCTGGTGGTTTTCGCCGTATTGGCAGGGGCTCCGGGAGCCGGAGTGAGCCTTGCAGGTATTATTTCCATGCCGGATTGGTGGCCTCTTCTGAAGCATTCTGCATCCCACGCCGACGGTCTGCTGTATTTGCCCATTGTTGTCCCTGTGGTTCTGGGCTATGGAGACATGGCTATAACCACGATGCCTGAAAGAAAGTGCAGGAGCTCCGCCGTAAGGCTTGGCGGTTATAGCCTTGTACTGATCCTGCTTTCTCTCGCGGCTTCAAAGTACAGGATATTTGCTTTTGCAGCCGCCGTTTTTGCTCCCCTTGCCCATGAGCTGCTCATACTTTATGGGGCAAGAGAGGAGGAAGAGGGCGAACCGGATTTCGCATACAAGGAAAACGGTGTGAAGGTGCTTTATGTGAGAAAGGCTTCTGTTGCAGATAAAATGAAGCTTGAAGCGGGAGATACGATAGTAGGGATCAATGGTGCAAAGCTTCACAATGAAAATCAGCTGGCTGAATTTCTAAGCAGCTACCCTTCGTACATATGGATGGATATAAAAAAAGCAGGGGGAAAGCTGGTGACTGTTGAGCATTCCGACTACAGGTCGGGGATCGGCAGCCTTGGAGCGTTGATAGTTCCCCGTTCTCCTGAGCTATACTATGAGATAGGAAGGGGAAGCTCCCTGCTGAAAAGGATGATAGAGCGGCTTAAGGGGAAGAATAATAATCAGGATCTGGATGCGTAGCAGCAAATGCCAGGCACCTAAGCTATAAGCTATTCATTGAATAGCTTATAGCTTAGGTGCCTGGCACGTTTAATCCCTCCTGTTTTCCATCGTATAATTCAGCAGTTCGCTGAAAGTGTCGCGGTTTCTCATATTTGCGTTTTCAAAGCACCTGAAAGCACGTATGAATTGATCGTTTTCCTTCTGGCTGCTTTTTTTCAAAGGGGTGTTGACAGCCTTGCCGTCGTCAATTTCCATGGGCATACCTCGTTTCATATTTTTACAGCATATTTCTGCAATGCTGCTTACTATGCTTAATGTATTTATGAGATGATACAAAAATATAAATATACATTCATTATTTCTCCTAATGGAATAATTATTCGACATAAACTATACTTTATTTAGAAATCAATAAAAGCAAGGGAGAGGAAGCAATTGGCAAGTTTATCCTTAAAGCATATAAAAAAGGTTTACCCCGGAAATGTAACAGCTGTAAAGGATTTCAGCATGGAAATCGAGCATAAAGAGTTTATTGTCCTGGTAGGACCTTCAGGCTGCGGAAAAACTACTACTCTCAGAATGATAGCAGGGCTTGAGGAAATTTCCGAAGGGGAGCTTTACATTGGAGACAGGCTTGTCAATGATGTGGCGCCCAAGGACAGGGATATAGCGATGGTTTTTCAGAACTATGCATTATATCCTCATATGACGGTTTATGACAACATGGCCTTTGGCCTGAAGCTGAAAAAGCTTCCAAAGGCTGAAATAGACGAGAGAGTGAGAAAGGCTGCTAAAATCCTTGAAATTGAGACTCTGCTGGACAGAAGGCCCAAGGCATTGTCCGGGGGTCAGAGGCAGAGGGTTGCACTCGGAAGGGCAATGGTCAGGGAGCCCAAGGTGTTCCTTATGGATGAACCTCTTTCGAATCTTGATGCCAAGCTGAGAGTCCAGATGAGGACCGAAATTGCAAAGCTTCACAAAAGTCTCAACACTACCTTCATATATGTTACCCACGATCAGACAGAAGCGATGACGATGGGCAGCAGGATAGTCATCATGAGGGATGGTGACATCCAGCAGATAGACAGTCCTCAGAATGCCTATGACAAGCCGGCCAATCTTTTTGTAGCCGGTTTTATAGGAAGCCCCCAGATGAATATATTCAAGGGCAATGTTGTCGAAGAAGGTGGAAAGGTGGCTCTGAAGCTTACTGACGGAACTGTTCTGGGAATTACTGACGACACCGGCAGGAGACTGAAGGGCAATGGCTATATTTCAAAGGAAGTATATATAGGCATAAGGCCTGAGCATCTTCATGAAGCAGACATAGACCCCCTGACAAGCAATTTCTCCACAATTACCGGAAAGGTCGAGGTTGCCGAGCTTATGGGAGCAGAGACCTACCTTCATTTCAACAAATGTGAAAAACAGGTGATTGCAAGGGTTGATGCAAAAACCACCAAGAGAGCGGGAGATGATGTGAAGCTCCATCTCCATTGGGATAAAATTCACCTGTTTGATGCAGGAACAGAAAAGGCAATATGAAATACCGGTGAGGTATGCTAATATATAAGCAGATGGCAAAACCATCTGCTTATAACACATCATAGAGGTTGGGTACATTTACCGCCTCGTTATATTCTATTGAGGTAATGCTATGGTTGATATGCGGCAGCTGCTTGCAAGGGCAGAAGAGATAACGAAAAAAAGAATGGCTGTTGTAATGAGCGGCGGAAGCCTGGCCGGCACTGAAGGCACCGAGCCTCATATAACCTATGAAGAGGCGGTTAAGAATGCCGGAAAGAACTACAGGGGCTGGAACATATATGCCTGTGGCGGAGCAGAAGCCAGACTGTTTCTATGTATCTCAGCGGACAGCTACTATGAAAATGAAGCCACAGGACTGGCAATGCTGCTTATGAATTCAGCCGCACCAGGTGAGGCCTCCCCTGAAGCCTATATGAGAAAAGCGGTTGAGGGTGATTATGATGCAGCTGAGCTTGCAGGACTGGAGGAAAATCTGAAGGACTGTTTTCCGGGCTATTTGCTTCTGATCGACAATTTCAGGGATTCCAGGGCTGAGGTGCTGGAGATACTGGTAAATACCGTGAATGTGAAAATCAATTTTTTCCACGGCAACAGGCTGATAGCCGTTGCAGAGGAAGATAACATTTCCGAAGCCTGCAGCAGCTTCAGCAAGAATGTTCTGAGCGAGCTCCTGCTTGAATGTACTGTAATAATAGGCGGAAGAGCAGAGGCTGCAAGGGAGCTCCATGAGCTTTATGAAAACTGCAAGGAGGCTCTATGTCTCAAGAGCATATACCGCCTGGGGGACAGTGTGCTGAACTATGATACCCTGTACGGCTACAGGATCGCATATAATCTTGACCCAAAGCTTAAGGCTTTCATAAAAAAAAGGGTATTCACGGAAGAATTCAGTGAGGCCGCCAATGGGGAGCTGGGAAGCACCATTGAGGAATTTTTCAGGAACAATCTTAATCTGACCGATACTGCGGCAAAGCTGTATGTGCACAGAAATACACTTCTGTACAGGCTTGACAAAATATACAGGTACACAGGCTTTGATCTGAAAAAGTTCGAGGACAGCTGGCTTTTCAGGCTGGCATGGATGATCAACAAGGAAAGAGAAGAATAGAGCGGTACCCGCCACCTATAGAGGTGGGGGTCATCTATCCCCTCGTTATATATGAAGTACATCCCGAATGTCAGATAAAAATATGCTTTCATTTGGTGATGTACTTTTTTTATTTACTGTTGACAATGTATAGTATGAGTAATACAATAATTACGAACAGGTGTTCTTATAAAATTGGAATTGTTTAGTCGGTGAAGCAATAAATACAATTATATGGAAATATTGTATTTATGTAACATGGATACACCTGTGGTATAATCGTTATGTATGCTTAACGTATAGGATTTAGGGTGGGTGATACTATGGACAGATTCAAGCTTATATCTGAATACAAGCCGACAGGGGATCAGCCTGAGGCTATAGAAAACCTGGCAAAGGGGATACTGAAGGGGGACAAGTACCAGACACTGCTTGGGGTAACGGGCTCAGGCAAGACCTTTACTATTGCCAACGTCATTGACAAGGTCCAGAGGCCTACCTTGGTGCTGGCACACAACAAGACTCTTGCAGCACAGCTTTGCAGCGAGTTTAAAGAATTCTTCCCTGATAACTGTGTAGAATACTTTGTCAGCTATTATGACTTCTACCAGCCGGAGGCATATGTTGCACGTTCGGATACCTACATTGAAAAAGAAGCTGATATCAATGATGAGATAGATAAGCTGAGACACTCGGCGACAGCCGCCCTTTTTGAGCGGAAGGATGTCATTATAGTAGCCAGTGTCTCCTGCATATATGGGCTGGGAGATCCTGAGGATTACAAGTCCCTTGTGCTTTCCTTGCGGAAAGGCATGGTCAAGGACCGGGACGAGGTTTTGAGGAAGCTTATAGATATACAGTATGACAGGAATGACATAAATTTTATCAGAGGGACCTTCAGGGTAAGGGGAGACATTGTTGATATTTTCCCCGCAGCCTCATCGGACAAGGCAATAAGAGTAGAATATTTCGGTGATGAAATAGAAAGGATCCTTGAAATAGATTCACTTACAGGTAATATAATAGGTGAGCGGCAGCATGTTTTTATATACCCGGCATCCCATTTTGCCACTACCAAAGCAAAGCTGGAGGCTGCTATAAGTACCATCGAAATAGAGCTGGAGCAGAGGGTAAAGGAGCTGAAGGAGCAGGATAAGCTGTTGGAAGCCCAGAGACTGCTTCAGAGAACCAATTATGATATTGAAATGATGAAGGAAGTAGGGTATTGCTCAGGTATAGAAAACTATTCAAGACATATAAGCGGCAGGCAGCCGGGAAGCTCGCCCTATACCCTGCTGGATTTCTTCCCGGAGGATTATCTGCTGGTAGTTGACGAATCCCATGTCTCGATACCTCAGGTCAGAGGCATGTACTTTGGAGACAGGGCCAGAAAGGAATCCCTTGTTGAATACGGCTTCAGGCTGCCTTCTGCCTTCGATAACAGGCCGTTGAACTTTGAGGAATTTGAACAGAGGCTCAACCAGGTGATTTATGTAAGCGCTACTCCTGCGAAATTTGAGCTTGAGCGGAGCACACGTGTCGTAGAACAGATCATCAGGCCTACAGGGCTGGTAGATCCGGAAATAGAGGTCAAGCCTGTGAAAGGGCAGATAGACCATCTTATAGGGGAAGTAAAGGAACGGGTTGAGAAAAATCAGAGGATATTGGTCACCACCCTGACGAAGAAGATGGCAGAGGATCTGACGACCTATATGAAAGAGCTTGACATCAGAGTACGGTATCTGCATTCCGATGTCCTCACCATGGAAAGGATGAAGATACTAAGAAGCCTCAGACTGGGTGAGTTTGATGTGCTTGTGGGTATAAATCTCCTCAGGGAGGGCCTGGACCTTCCGGAGGTATCCCTGGTAGCCATACTGGATGCAGACAAGGAAGGCTTCCTCAGGTCGGAGACTTCCCTTATACAGACAATAGGAAGAGCGGCGAGAAATGTTGAGGGAAAGGTAATCATGTATGCTGATAACATTACCGACTCCATGCAGAGGGCTATAAGTGAAACAAACAGAAGAAGAAGGATACAGGTGGAATACAATGAAAAGCATGGAATAGAGCCCCAGACTATAAGGAAAGCGATACATGAAATAATTGAAGCCACCACAGTAGCAGAAGAATCGGCAAAATACGGAATCAAGCGGGATATAGACCATTTGAGGAAAGAAGACATAGTGAGACTGATATCCGCCCTGGAGGACGAGAT
>JAEXXN010000413.1 GCA_023405875.1 Bacillota bacterium
TGAAACAGTATTGCTGCGTATAAAGAGGAAACAGGCAATAGTGGTCTTTGAATAAGGGCGCGGCGATTTTCAGTTAAATTGAGTATATATGCATACAAAAGGATATAATCAATTAGTGGATGATAAAATACCATTCTGAGGAGGTATATGAATGGCAGTTAAAAACGCAATGACTTCGGATTTCCTTCATTCTGCTTACGGCGGTGAAAGCATGGCACACATGCGTTACCTTGTATGGGGTGATATAGCCGGAAAGGAAGGGTTTCCAAATATAGGGAAGCTTTTCGAAGGGATTGCCTATGCCGAAAGAGTACACGCTGCAAACCATCTCAATGAGATTGGCGGCAGCACTTCAGATGCCACTGTCACAGCCGGAGGGGTTTTCGGTATTGGAAGCACCGTTGAAAATCTCCAGGGTGGGATAAACGGCGAACTCCATGAGATTGAGCAAATGTATCCGGTGTATCTGAATGCAGCGCAGTTCCAGAAGGAAACCGGCGCACAGCGCTCCTTCCACTTTGCTCTGGAGGCTGAAAAAATACATGCCGAGCTGTTCAAGCAGGCGCAGGACAGGGCAAAAGAGGGCAAGGATATTGAATTGAAGGCGGTCTGCATCTGTCCCATATGCGGACACACCATTCTTGACGAAGCGCCGGACAAATGCCCGGTATGCGGTGCAAAAAAAGACGTCTACATAATTATATAGAATAAAGTAAGTTCCGGGTCTTGGGAGTGTTTCCGCGGGACCATAGTGAACCGTAGATGTTTAAGGAAGGCAGGCAGCAGATCAAGCTGCCTGCCTTTGACATGTGCGCCAGGTATGGGCTGCCGGGCGCCGGCTTATATATTGGTTTCTGTAGTTTACAGCTGCCCCCTGTTTTTCAATGTATAGGCATAACTGATGAACCTTGGCGTCTTTTCCGCAATATCCTGCTCTGAGACACCCTGCCACAGCAGCAGCTCATCCATGAGGGCTTCACTGACATTGTGACCGCACAAATACTGCGTGGTCATCTCTATTTCAAGTATTGCTCCATTGCGCCTTTGGAGCCGCCTTTTTCCCGGATCTGGAACATCAGACCTTTCATTCGGTAAAAGATAGGCCCGGAAAATCAGCCCCAAATTTTCAGCAGGGTAATTCCGCGCCTGTAGGAAAGAGGTATCCTGCCTGCAATATTCCTGCAATTCCTTCCGCGTAGGGCTATTGCCAAGGGGAGACGGCTTATTGATAAGCTCCGGAAAGTAGTTTAATATGACATTAGCCTTTAGTGCTTTTAAGGAGCCTTCCGGCAGCTCACAGGGAACTGCCCGGTAATGCTCAAGCAAATGCTCCTCCAACTGCTCCATGGTCTTGCGGCAAGGATTTATTTTCCCGGCGGCATAGGCAAGGAATACTTCACGCTCCTGCTTCGTTTTTTCGGGGACAGACGCTGTGAAAATACCGGTTGGCCCGTCCGCAGCTCCGATGATGCCAATGGAACAGCTAACATTGGTTTTCTTTTTGAAAATCCTATCCCAAAATTTCATAGCTTTGTTCTCCTGTCAATCCAATCATCAATCAAATCTTTCGAGCCGACGCCAATAAGGCTTCAACTCCCAAATCAGTTTTTGTATACTTATGTATATAATAACAAATCTTGAGTAAGGATGAAAACCTAATTTGTTTCATGGAATCCTCCTTGAAGCTAGTCTTGTTTTTTATTTACATATATGGTAAATTGAGTTCTGAGGTGAGTTTGAATGAAGCCTACTGTGCTGATACAATCACTTAAGCAGATGTGGGGAATTATTAAGCTGGAATATAAATACCAAGGAAATCTTCCCAGTAAAGATAATTATTCCTGTGCCGTTAAATACTCTTTGCCTTTTCATGGAGAATGGACAGTTGTTAATGGAGGGGTAACGCAAAATGCTTCTCATTCATGGGAAATTCCAACACAGCGATATGCTTATGACTTTATCATTCTGGATGAAACCGGGAAAAGCTTTAACGGAGAAGAAACAAGCCCGGAGTCCTTTTACTGCTATGGCAAAGATATATTGGCACCGGCAGATGGAGTCGTTATTGAAGTTGGTAAGGGAAACCCGGACAGCAAGATTACTGCCGATAGAAAAGCTGTTTGTGCCGCCCGCGATATCCGCGGAAACTATGTGCTTATCCGGCATGACAAAGGTGAGTATTCTCTTTTGGCACACTTGAAACCCGACAGTATTAAAGTTTCTGTTAATCAGCGCGTATCAAGGGGCGAGAAAATAGCTCAATGCGGAAATTCCGGAAATAGCTCTGAACCGCATCTTCATTTTCATATACAAGCAGGAGTAAGTTTTTATTCATCTCCAGGACTTCCTGTGGAATTTAACAACCTGTCGGTAAATTCCACACCGAATTATGAATTGTTTGATGATAGAAAAATTGCGGCAAAAGATATAAATACATATCCGCCATATATTAACAGAGGGCAAAGTGTAAGTAATATCTGTGTGCAGCAATTACAAAAATTTTGATCTATCAGTGAGACTTATGAGCATAACATGAAGTGGCGTAATACAAATGAACAATTTATAGAGCAGGCCGGTTCCCGATAAATGGAGCTGGCCTGCTCTATAAATTTATTACTTATAAACGAAAAACAAATGCTTGGGCTCCAATATTATGTGAATAGGTTGTGAAAGGCTTGCTATTTCATTCATTTGCTCCTGGCTTATTTCCCATTCTATATGAAAATCATCCGAACTCTCCGGAGCCGATCCGATTTTAAGGTACAGTGTGGTGCGGAAGGGTGTTTCGCTTTTATCTGCGATCCATACGGCAAAGCAGTTTTCCATATTTCCATTATCGGCTAATTTTATATTGTTGGCTCTTATTCCTGCAAAGCCATGCTCAGCTTCAATTTTCATCCCAGTGTTGACCTGTATGCCCCAGGCGGGAATTTCAATAGAATACTCTGCTTTTTTCACTGCTTCGGAAATATTCTTACAGCCTGTGATTTTAGCTGTTTCCAACGATACAGGACTTTGAAACAGCTTCTGCTTCAGATCAAACGCCTCAACACTGCCGGCGTTTAAAACTGCAATACGGTCGCAAAGGTGGTAGGCTTCCTCCATATTATGTGTGACGAACAAGGTGTTCCCTTGAAAGTCCTTTAGGGATTCCGACATTTCCTTTATCATATGGTTGCGGAGGTGGTCGTCCAGCGCAGAAAAGGGCTCGTCCAGCAGAAGGATCTCCGGTTCTATGGCAATGGCTCTTGCAAGTGCGACCCGCTGCTGCTGTCCCCCTGATATTTGAGACGGATACCGTTTTTCCATGTCCTTCAGATGGAACCTTTCCATCAGCTCGGTGACCCTTCTGTCTTTATCGGACTTTGATAATCCGTCCAGCCCGAAGGAAATATTCTCCCATATAGTCAAATGGGGGAATAATGCATAATTTTGAAATAAAAACCCTACTTTTCGTTCTCTTGGCAGTAAATTTACTTTGCTTTGAGAATCAAAAAATGTTTTGCCGTTGATGATTATCTTGCCTTCATCGGGATTGACCAGCCCGGAAATGCAGCGAAGCAGCATACTTTTGCCGGAGCCGGAGGCTCCTAATATGCCGATTATATCTTTTTCGGAAGCCAGCTTTACATCAAGTTGAAAGCCGGGAAGCTTCTTTTTTATATCTATAAAAATTTCCATCTTATCTCCTCCCGGCGCCCAAGGTCATTTTGTTCTGGAAATTGCTCCAGTAATTCATCAGTACAATGACGGTCAGGGAAATTATAAAAATAATCAGCACCCATGTGAGGGCAATTCCCATT
>JAEXXN010000525.1 GCA_023405875.1 Bacillota bacterium
GGTGAAAAGGGTTCCTCGGATTCAGAGCGCGACCCCCGCGGATTTGCTGTAAAGCTGTATACCGAGGAAGGGAATTATGACATAGTGGGGAACAATACCCCTGTATTCTTTATCCGGGACGCAATCAAATTTCCCGATTTTGTACATACGCAAAAGCGTGACCCCCGCACCAACCTCAAGGATGCGACCATGTTCTGGGACTTTCTCTCTCTGACGCCTGAATCGATGCATCAGGTGGCCTTCCTGTTCTCTGACCGGGGTACCCCCGCCGACTACAGGCATATGGACGGCTTTGGGGCAAATACCTGGATGTTTTATAACCAGGAGGGCGAGCATTTCTGGTTCAAATGGCACTTTAAAACCGACCAGGGAATCAAGAACCTGACCGCTGGTGAAGCGGCAGAGCTTTCGGGCAAGGATCCCGATCACGCTACCCGTGACCTGTTCAACGCTATCGAAAGGGGTGAATGTCCTTCCTGGACGGTCTATGTACAGATCATGACTCCGGAGCAGGCAAAGGATTACCGTTTTGATCCCTTTGATATTTCGAAGGTCTGGTTCCATGCGGATTTTCCATTGATCGAAGTAGGCAAAATGGTGCTCAACCGTAATCCCGAAAACTTTTATGCAGAGGTAGAGCAGGCAGCCTTTGCTCCCAGCACGCTGGTACCCGGTATCTATCCATCTCCGGACAAGCTTCTCCAGGGAAGGCTGTTTGCATATGAGGATGCCCATCGCTATCGCCTGGGCAAAAATCACGACTTGATCCCGGTCAATTCCCCAAAGGGCACCAAAGCATATACCAACGAACGCGACGGTGCGATGGTGACCGATGGAAATTACGGCCGTACCGCCAACTACTATCCCAATTCCGTCAACGCTTATACTGAAGCAAAGCATATACCGGACGTTCCTGCGCTTGCTCTCGAAGAAGCAAAGCTTGCCCGTTACAATATGCCGGTAGTAGACGATGATTACTTCCAGGCAGGGGAGCTTTACCGCCGTGTGCTGAACGATACAGACCGTGACCACCTGATTTCCAACATTTCAGGACATTTGTGCGGAGCACTGGAGCGCATACAATACAGACAAACCGCGCTGTTCTATAAAGCCGACGTTGACTACGGCACCAGGATCGCCAATGCTCTTGGACTGGAAATTCAAAAAGTGAAGTCCCTGGCAGCTATGAGCGATGAGGATAGAGTTGCTGCGACGGCAGAGAAAGTATGATATTTGACGGGCTTTTAATTGGTGCAGGTACATTTTTTATTATCGGCTTGCTTCATCCCGTCGTAATAAAAGCTGAGTATTATTGGGGTAAAGGTGTATGGCCTGCCTTCTTGGTTCTGGGGCTGGCCTGCATTGCCGGTTCTCTTTTTGCGGGCTCCGTCCTGTTTTCCGCCTTGCTGGCAGTATTGGGTTTTTCGCTATTTTGGAGCATACATGAGCTTTTTGAGCAGGAAAAGCGCGTCAGGAAAGGTTGGCACCCGGCAAACCCCAAGAGGATATGTGCTCATATGCGGAAGAAGAATGAGGAAATTTAAGAAGCTACTACGGCCTTAATCATAGGTCGTAGTAGCTTTTTAGTTGCTTTTTTCATTGATTCCCGACAAGCACAGGTATATGAAAATGTTACTCAAAACTACGGGTTTCATTTGTTATTTGAAATATCATAATATTCCTGAGCCATTGAACAGGCTTTCTTATCTTAGCTTGAAGCTTTTGAATTCACTTGGAGTAAATCCCGTTTTTTTCTTAAATACAACACTAAAATGGCTTGCATTTGAAAAACCGCACAAGCTGCTTATTTCAGTCATATTAAAATTTTTATTGACAAGCAGCTTCTTTGCGTGCTGTATTTTGATATCCATTAAAAACTCAAAGGGTGTTTTCCCTGTTTCTGATTTAAATATTCTTAATAAATGATATCTACTTATATTTACTTCCTTCGCAATATCATCGAGAGTAATATTATCTTGGTATCGTTCCTCCAAAAAAGCTATTACCCTTTTAATATCAATTTTATATTCAGCTTTGTTATTGTAGTCAATTATGGATTGTCGCAATATTTCAATGGCCAATTCTGTGCTGATGGACTGTAGCATTAATTTGTATCCCGATTGTTTGTGGATATATTCAAATATAAATTTTTTTATTAAAACCTGAACTGCTATACCGGATTCTATACTTTCATTTTTAAAAAATACTTGAGAATGATTGCTTACATTGTTAGCCATTTCCTGCATGAATTCTGAATCGATATGGATTGCAAAAAATGAGTCAACATTCTGTTCAAAGGTTGATTTTAATAATTGCCCCGGGTTGACCGGAAAGACTTTGTCATTATACATAATAAATTTTTTATTATCAACAAAGAATGGCGGCATTTTTCCCGTAGGTATAATAAAGCTGTAGCTTGAAAATGCATATTCGCCGTTCATCCTCATGCTTGACTTAAAAATAGCGGTGGAATCACTACTATAAACCTCAGATGTCATTCTTGAAGCTACGGGCAGTTCTTTCATTACAATATTTGACAACATATAGGTTAATACTCCTCATTGAGCTAAATTTATATATGTTGAATTATATAGCATCGCCCTACATTTTGTCCAGCTTTACATAAGATATCTGTTAAAATAAGATATGGTGAGTATTGTTTTCTTCAACCGGTATGCGACTTTATTCCCATTATGCGTTATGGATTTGACTGAAAAATCATGTTAACCTTAAACTATCACGTTGGAGGGAGGTCCTAAAATGACGTCAGTTAAACTTAAAATTGCCGAATTGAGGAAAGTTCATAATCCGACCCAAAGCATATATATGAAGACTATTTCGTACAGGCTGCATATAAGAATCGCCCGGACCCTATTTCCGCTGCATTTTTCATTAATTCCCCATTTAACCATAATGCAATATCTGCAAAGCTCCTATCTGCTAATGGCCATTTGGAATACTGTTTGGATAGATAATCTGCATCCGACAGATCGTTCAGTTTAGAGGCCCATTTATCATGCAGTAAGCTTATTGTCGTTTTTGCTTTTTCAACACTTCCCGGCCAGGGGATGTCTTCTTTTTTTAAAGTACCCTCTCCAAAATTGCAATCCAATGCGGTACTCCACCAATATATGATATGCCACATAATCCATGCAATGCTGGGCGGTCCCATCTCATAGCTTTCGGTTTCAGGCCAATCTATACACCAATCAGCTTCCTGCTTGTGCACCTGCAGCCCCGCGGGACTGAATGCCCATAGCGCCTCTGCCTCACCAAGATTGTCTACATGATAAAGATAAAGTTGCCAGCACATGTCTAGCTGGAATAGTATATTCTCTTTTATCTCATTACTTTTCATGATCGTACCTTCCTTTTTAAATTTATGGATTTCCCCGGCTAATAAATATAATGGGAAGCTTATAACAAGATTTCAATGAGGGTTTTTGCAGACTTGCAAAAACCTACCCGAGCGTTTCAACGAGGCGGGAGATATGCTCACCTCCTATTGGACAACGAAAGCGGTACCCGTCACCTATAGGAGGTGAGGGACATCTTTAGCCTCGTTATATTTTAACAGACAAATGCAAAAAAGCCAATTGCAATAGCAATCGACGTCTTTTGTTACACATGATCCTTGAAGCGCACTATTATAGGTAATTGTTCTTATCCTCCGGCAAAATTTACAAGCTGGTCTGGTTCTTTTGCCATCCCCTCTTTTGTATATATGGTAAAAGGGAGGTGATATTATGAATGAAAAGGAAATTGCAAAGGAAATACTTCTCGCCATGCTTGATAAAGGTGTAATCAGCAGAGTGGAATATCCGGAGGCTAAAACCTCAGTAGACTTAATTTGTGATGTTTACAGCCAAATTCTTAAAACCGTCATAGAGGGTTAATTCCTCCAAGAGCTTGTATCGCTTTAGCCGGAGCTACAACCTCGGCAGGTGATATAAGCTTTTTTCTATTTAAAAATGCTATCCCATTTACTTAAGTGGAGGAGAGAAGTATTCGAACCTTCGAACCGCGTTAACAGTCACACGATTTCCAGCTAGATTGGCAGTGCTTTTTTGAGTAGTTATGATACACTCTAAGCATTAATACTACTAGATTTTTCGCCTTTATTTCACTTTGTAACATTAGCTTTTTTATAGTATGTTTCTCTTATGTTTGCAGTTCTTTTTAGTTTATTAAAGTTGTATTTTGATATTTTATCTTATGCCGATTAGCATTTTATCAAGGTAAATAGGCCAATTTGTTCCTAAGTGCATATTTAATAGCATAGTTAATTGTTTATAGTTAATTAGTTCTATCCTAGAATTATCTTTTGCTAGTTTTTTCCCTTCTATTGTAATATCAGAACTACATACTAGTACTCCTTTAGTTGCTTTATTATCAGATACAACCCCTAATAACTCACGCACTTCCTTAACTGTTACATTATTCTTATATCGTTTACATTGAATGAGTAATTTTTCTTTTTTTGCCGGTTCCCCATATTCGGCTATTACATCTATTCCACCATCATGGCTATCTTGAGTTAATTTAGCATTATATCCAAGCCTTTTATATAATAAACATACTAGTGCTTCAAATTTCTTGGGTTCTAGATTCAAGAAAATTTCTCTTGGGTGCTCATAGTCAATAAATTTGCTTCTAATTAATACCGTAGCATCTCCTAGACCAGACAATACTGCATCAGGTAGCATTTGACAATGTGCAACAATAAATGCATCGATTACATTTAATGCATGATAAGGGTTATTAGGTAGCAAATCAATAATCCACGTTAACCCTTCCCAAGGCATATCTTCTATGAGTCTTTTATAATATTCTGTGGCACTAACAATCGAATAAACCCTTTGTTCTTCTTCATTCTTTGAGTTCTTGATTGACTGGTAATATTCCAAGTGGAATCTATCAGTTCCATAATAGTACCCCATATGAACCAAGAATTTTCTTAATAAGTCTTTTACTTCTTTCTCACTTCTTTTATGTATTGTTGCAATATATTCATCTTGTTTTATTTGCCCTGGAAAACAATTGTTTGGAAAGACCTTTGAATCATCCTTAAATAGTTGCATTAACCATTCATCAAGTGATAAATCTTTCCCCCATATAATATCCTTATACTTATTCACACTTACACCCCTATAGATAAATATTATAAATAACTAAAATAACTCAAGTCCAATAAACTTTCTACAAACAAGTCAAATATCCTTCATATTATTAAAGTACATCCTTATTAAATATTAGAAAAGCCTACACAATATCTGTAGGCTTTCATTTATTTCTAAAAAGCAAAAGGGACGGTTCTTTCTGCTTTATTTAAAGAGAAAAGAGCCATCCCTGATAATTTTCAATTTGTGTATTCGTACACACTAATCAGCCATTCCTGAGGGTTCTCATGTCCTCTCTCAAAAACAAATAAAAACCACAATGTCCGGTTTCCCTGAACTTTGTGGCTATAAATTCATAGTGGCGGAGAGAGAGGGATTCGAACCCTCGGACCGCGTTAACAGTCACACGATTTCCAGTCGTGCGCCTTTGACCAACTCAGCCATCTCTCCATGTTCGAAGCAACAGGGACGGTTCTTTCTGCTTTCATAATCCAATAGATGAAAAGCAAAAAGAATCGTCCCTGTTGCTTTGCTTGGCCCGAAGTGTCATTGATTAACCGACTATTGCACTTCCTAACTATTCAAGTATTGACCTTGCAAACTGCTCGGCGTTTTTTACATCATCAGCATTGGGACGGCCTGTACGCAAAATCATATAGTGGCCGGGACAATGATATTCTGCATCTGAAACAGTAAATCCCTGATCTTGAAGATACTTTTTGGTCTTTTCATAGGCAGACTTAACGATAGCCGCTGTGCTGAATACTACAACCTTTTTGATATTCGCCGGATTTAAGGTCAATATATATTCCTTTAGTTCCGGATCAATGTCGAAAGCATATAAGCCTGTTCCTAAAAACAACATATCTACTTCGCCTTGTATAGGCTCATGGATTGACTTTGCGGATACCCCTACTTGTTTAGCAATAGCATTTGCAATTTTCTTTGTATTACCTGATTTTGAATAATAACGCACTTCAATATTCATAAAAACGCCCTCTTTTCTGCTATTTATTTAATTATCAACGGTGTAAACCTACCAATAATCGACTTTATGACAATGCAGCCAGCAACTACAAAAAGCGCAATTTGAGGATCATAAAGGAGGGGGATTTTCAATTTGAATATTTGTGTTGCTGTTGTAAGTAATGCGATTGTCCCAAAGATGTACCCCATGATGGTGAGCGGGTGAGCAGGTGCATTGCTGATAAATTTGCCGATTGTTGGCATAATCATGCACATTGCAAATCCGATTGCGCCCAAAGTAATAACAGCCGATCTCGGCCCATTGATGAATAATATTTGTTTGCCAGATAGTCCTGCATAAACAATCAGGCCGGTTATAAACCACTCCGCTGCCAATACCCCAATTCCTTTCATTGCTTATCGCTCCTTAAATAGGTTTTATTGAATATCGTAATATGTTTTTCTAAAAAAGATAAGGCTTCTTCATATTTTTCGGACTGATTGTCGTATTTTGATAACAGCAAATACAAAGGTGAATAAAACTGCAAAGCCATTACCATTGGGTCAGCATCAACATAAACCCCATCATTTATTAAATTAGTGAACACGCCTGAAATATAATCTAAGCCCTTGTCTATTATCAATTCCCTAAAAAACTTGCTTGCCTCCGAAGTTCTATACTGTTCCATTGTCAACATTCTACGCAGTTGCGAACCATACTCTGTTTTGAGATAGAACTGGAACATCATAACGCTAATACGGAATAATTCCTCTCTTACATCACTTTCTCCTGAGAGAATATTGGCCATGCTTTCAGGGGGTATAAAAGTAGAGACTTCCTCTTGATAACGACGCTCAATGTCTTTGAGAATTGAGTCGAAAATGTCTTGCTTTCCACTATAATGCTTGTAAAGAGCGCTCTCCCGTATTCCGATTTCTTTTGATATGTCACGGATACCAACCCCATCATAACCTCTTTCAGAAAACAATTTTAGTGCAACTGTCAAAATAACTTCCTTTGTATCCCGTGTTTCGTTTTTTGGCATAATAACCTCCATCAATAAATATGGTGAGCAGTTGTTCACTATCATTATAGTGAACAACTGCTCACTTGTCAAGAAGGGAGCTAAACTCTCACGCTGTTATTTATGGGCATTTCTGACCTCTCCGCTAACCAGCAAGCAAACACTATACCTTTAAGGTCTTTCTTCACCAGCATAGCTGGTGGTTCTTAAACAAGATAAAACAGCCGCCAATTTAATATCAGCAGCTGTTTCGTGTTACATATCTTTCTTTCAATCGGCCACAGTTAAAGTGGTTTGCACTTGTTTTAAAAGTAAAAGGGGCGGTTCTTTCTGCTTTCATAATACCAATAGATGAAAAGCAAAAAGAACCGTCCCTTTTACTTATCCATTGGCTATTTTAGTTTACTGTCTAATATCGAAATAAATTCATTGGTCTTGACTTGGCATTCCCATAAGATTAATACATTCCATCCTTGCGAAGAAAGTTCTTCAATATTTTTTGTATCTCTAGCTATATTCTCTTCAAACTTTGCCTGCCAAAATTCATAATTTGTCTTGGGAGTGGTTGCATATTTGCAATTTTTATGCCTATGCCAATAGCAGCCATGAACAAAAATCACCAAGTTATATTTTTTTAAAACAATATCTGGCTTGCCTGGAAGATTGGAGTGGTGTATTCGAAACCTATAGCCATTATTATGTAACCAAGACCTGACTATTATTTCAGGCTTAGTGTCTTCACCCTTAATATGGGACATACATTTTTTTCTTTGTTCTTTGGTCAGTACATCCAAATCATTCAACCTCGTCTTCAAAATAAATTTTAATAGGAGACTCAAAGATCAAATATTCTGGATTACATGAAATACTATCAATTCTAGTCCCCTGCGGCAGGTTTATGATTGCTTCTTTTATCTTTTCCGCGTATGAACGCATATTATTAGCAACTCGAATTAAGCCCCCACTCTCATTAATTTCATATATTCTATATATGCTATATTCATGCTCAGAAGTAGCCATAGTTTCAATTTCTGCCATTGATATATGAATAGGAGTGGAAAAAGGGCCGCTTGTAGTTTTAACGTCTACTAATATTACCTCTCCTGGATAAGAAATTTTAAAATCGTATGGAGCAATGGCATTATCTCGTGATGTCCATTCAAATTGCGTTATTTCTTGGCCCAATAGCTTTTTATCCCAATAATGCGCCAATAAATCTTCGCCAAGCTTTCCTATATCCTCTGCTTTTTGACGTGCAGTTCTTAGTCGCTCTTGAGACATGGTTCCTCCGGAACGTCTATACACTCTTATTTGAGCATCAGAATCGCCTTGAACAGCTTCTATTAAATCAACGTCAACTATATATTTATATATGGGATGTTCTTCTTCGATATTTCCCTTACTTACTATCTCCTTAAGTTTTTGGCTAGAAATTTCTTTCATGCCTCCTCGTTGCGAATCTATAATTTCATCTAAATGCTGATATATAAACTCATCAGCTGCTATATTGGCAGAAATAAAATCTATATATATTGATTTTGGTATAGTAAGCCCCTCAAACCCCATGATAGCAATATCATTAGGCTTTAAAATATTAAAGCGGTCGGGATTATTTTCTGGAGGATAAATAAACTCTCCATTTAAACGCCAATTTTTGTAGGAAGCAGATTTTAAAATTTTACGTTGCAAGACATATACATCATTATTTACTCCAGGTCCAAACAAATAAAGTGTAACAGGTATTTTAATATCATCATTCTCTGATAACCTATCAGGTAATGATGGATATAGCTTATCAATAAAAACATTTCGGCTTAAATTAATTGCCTTTTGATTGCCTGCATTTTCGTTCTCAAAATGCCATTTGAAAAATGTCAGATCGGATGCTGTTAGTCTCTTTATCGCTAGTCTATCCAAATTCGTTACCTCCTGTCAATTCTCGCATCATAGTATGGGCTATAGCTAGAGCCATTAATGGTGGTACTGCATTCCCTATTTGCCTGAAAGCAGGATTCATAGTGCCTGAAAACTTGAAACCATCAGGAAAGGACTGTAGACGCGCTGCCTCTCTCACGGAAATTGTCCTTTTTTGCTGACTATCATAATGAATATGCGAATAACTATCTTTTCCCAAGTGAGCCATTAATGTCCTTGCTGGTGCATCGGGTTCCATTTTTCTCCATTTATTAGGAAATTTATTGGGATCATAAGGAGGAACAATAGACTTGAGCAAATTATTATACATCTCCCTATTTATTTTTTTATTTGAAGATTGCAATGTTGAGAGTTTTTCTTCAAATAATTTAATAGCTACATTATATGCTTCAGGGTATTGATCTCCCGGCTTCATTTTTTCAAAAATATCGTAATCCCTGGGAAGATAACGTATAACATGATCAAATACACCTTTCTTATTCTCAAATCCCGGCCATTGCCTCATTAATCTTCCATATTCCGATAATTCAAAAAGCTGTTTTTGCGGATAAGGAACAAAATCGGTAAACCTCCTCGCTCCTCGTTTCAATGACCCATCTAGATGAGAGCAGATTGAAGGAAGATCATCTAAAGCTTCCTTCGCCGTTATTGCTGGCGGAAGTTCATTAGGAGGTTCTGTTGGAACAAAAAAAGCCGTATTTTTATTAAATAAGTTCAGCCGATCTATACTGACGGTTTGTAAGGCAACTTGGCGTGAACCCTCATACCCTCTAGGCAAAACATGATAATTAGTTGGTTTGGGGAAGAATGTTTCAGGGCATATTTCATTAATATATGCAACTAAAAACATTCTCTCTCTCATTTGAGGAACTCCATAATGTACTGCGTTTAAAAGAGTATAACGACATGTATATCCTAAACCAGTCAGAACATCAGCGATTTCTTCTGCAACATTATGTCCTCCATAATTCAATATATCTGGCACATTCTCCATGAGAATCGCAACAGGTTTAAAAGAGCGCACATAGTGCAAATACCGTAAATACAGATTCCCTCTGGGATCATGAATATAAGCCTCTGGATGTTCATCAATTTCCCTCAATTTCGCACGGCCTATTCTAGCAAATGCTTGGCATGGAGGACCACCAACAATAACATCTATAGCCTCGCCTAGAATTCCCAGGTCTAATTCAGTTACCAATTCCTCAGGTTCAGTATGAATAATATCCCTGGCTACAGCATGCTTTTTTGAGTTATTATGAAAGTTTATTGCATGAGAAGCAGCGGCATGCTGATCTATTTCAACTGCACCAACAATTTCAAAACCTGCTGAATAAAATCCTAAAGAAATACCACCACATCCTGCAAACAAATCCAGAACTCTTGGCTTATTTCCTGATCTAATCCGATTTAACTTCTCCTTGTATATATTCTTATTATCGTCCATCCTTGTCCACCTTTTCAAATCAGAATTAACAAATCATGAATAAGCGTAAATACTCTCGCGCTGTATTCGTCCTTTTAGTTAACAACGGCAATCGAGGAAATATCTCCGTATTACTTGCCATGGTTTACACCTACATCCACACAGAAATGCAGAGCGCAATAATAACCTTATAGATATTATACGCAATTTCAGAAAAGAACTCAATCTTTTCTTGCCTATAACCGCCAGATTGCGCGCATTTTGCGGTTATATATATCCCAACACAAAGAAAGTATCACCATGCAATCCATAACCACAAACTCCACCATATATGAGCGTGGCATCCTACTTCCATCTGGCGCAATTAACCAAGATAAATTAACTTAGTATCAAAAGTAAAAGGGACGGTTCTTTCTGCTTTATTTAAAGTAAGAATAGCTGTTCCTAATAATTTTGAATTTGTGTATCCATACACACTAATCAGCCATTCCTGAGGGTTCTCATGCCCTCTCTCAAAACAAAATAAAAAAACCACAACATCCGGTTTCCCTAAACATTGTGGCCATAAAATAAATAAAACCGCCCTGTTCGGACGGTTTAATTTCTTTTATGGCGGAGAGAGAGGGATTCGAACCCTCGGACCGCGTTAACAGTCACACGATTTCCAGTCGTGCGCCTTCGACCAACTCAGCCATCTCTCCATATGTAGAGCTGTTGCTCGTACTTTAATATTATACTAAATAAGATACTAAATATCAACAGGTATTTTGTTTGTTGTTTTACATAATTTTTCGGGCAATGTATGGCAAGCTTTAAAATTGGCAATTTTTATAACAAGATTTCAATGTAGGTTTTTGCATACTTCCAAAAACCTACCTGAGCGTTTCAACGAGGCGAGAGATATACTCACCGCCTGTTGGACAACGGAAGCTGTACACACCATCTAAAGGGGGACATCTTTTGCCTCGTTATAACAAGTAGGTAAGCCTGTTCCATCTTAATATATAATGCCCCTAAAGCGAGTTCCATAAAAGTTTTTCTTAATTGCGAAAATGCTTCAATACAAGACTTTTTTATGTTAAAGTATTTATAACGCATCAGTAGAAAAATTTTCTTACCTTTGTGCGTTTCAACGAGGCGGGAGACATCTTCACCCCCTGATGGAAAAATAAAGCGGTAACCGATGCCTATAGAGGCAGGGGACATGTATCGCTTCGTTATATTACTTGATATTATGTGAAATATGGCTGTAAGCCATACAATACCGGAGAGGAAGGAATTATGAAATTTTCAATTGATAAAAACTTTGTAAAGTACAGTGTACATATAATTGCTCTTGCCACTATACTGTATGTCATATATAGGATAGTATCCAGCTTTGAATTCATAATCGGATCTATCCTGGGTGCCTTGTCGGGGTTTCTGTCTGTTCTGTCTCCCCTTGTTATTGCTTTGGTGCTGGCATACCTGCTGCATCCTATAGTTTGCTGGATAGAAAAAAATATAATGAGCAGCAAAAGATTTACCGGGACAAAAAACAAATATATTGAAAAGCACCAGAAGCTGAAGCGCACTATAAGCGTTCTGCTTACATATCTGCTGGTTATCGGGGTTCTTGTCATACTGCTGTACAGCACCTATGCCATGATCGGCGGGCAGATCAGCAGGCAGGTGGATCTGACTGCGGTTATCAATTCCATATCCAGCTATTCCGAGCGGTACAATCAGATATTTGAGCAGCTGAAGATATGGCTTGAAAACAGCGGGCTGTCGGATAATCTGAAGGGACAGCTGATAAACGCTGTGGAAAATATCAATCAAATGCTTGGTACTGCAATCTCAAAATCCTTTGAGCAGATAAAAAGGACCGGCACCAATGTGGTCAATGTGGTGCTCGGTATGATCCTGGCCTTCTATATTCTGAAGGACCTGGACTTTTTCAAAAGATTGTACGATGACACCATGTCGGGGCTGATAAAAAAGAATGACGGCCGGAAGCTCAAAAACCTTACGACCGATATAAATTTCATAATATCAAACTTCATAAGAGGACAGCTGCTGGACGCATTGATCGTAGGCATACTGTGCTCCATAGGGCTGTCCCTCATAGGCCTGGACTTTGCAGTACTCATAGGGATGACTGCCGGTATATCCAATGTAATACCTTACTTCGGACCTATAATCGGGTCCATACCTGCCGTAATAGTGGGACTGCTCAGCGGAAGCCCAATAAAGGCTCTTCTGGCTCTTATAGTACTTGTTGTCGTGCAGCAGATAGACAGTACCGTGATTTCCCCCAGGGTCGTCGGCGACAGCGTAGGGCTCCATCCCGTCTTTGTAATGCTCTCTATCATTATCGGCGGTGCATATTTCGGCTTGTGGGGAATGCTCCTGGCGGTTCCCATAGCGGCTATAATAAAGATGTTCCTTATCCGTTGGATGGAGGAAAGAAAAAGCGTAGAAGAGTAGCTTCTACGCTTTTAATATTTTGTTTATCGCATCAATTGCATAGCTTATCTCTTCCATTG